>DATGVT010000221.1:0-6234 GCA_035300005.1 Candidatus Acidiferrales bacterium | reverse complement strand
GCGAGCTGGACCCGCTCCTGCACAACACGGTGAACGCGACCATCGTGCGCGGCGGCACCAAGATCAACGTCGTCCCCGCCGAGGTTTCCGCCGACCTCGACGGCCGCCTCCTGCCCGGCTACGGCCCGGAGGACATGGTGCGCGAGCTGAGGCAGGTGATCGGCGACCAGCCCCAGGTCGACGTGGTCCTGGCCGGACCCGCCCAGGCCGAGCTGGACCTCAGCCTCTACGACCAGCTGGCGGCGGTGCTCAGGGAGGCCGACCCCGAAGGTGTGCCCGTGCCCTACATGGTCAGCGGCGGCACCGACGGCCGCCACTTCGCGCGGCTCGGCATCCGCACCTACGGGTTCCTGCCCCTGAACCTGCCGCCCGGCTTCGAATGGGCCCGGACCATCCACGCCGCCGACGAGCGCGTGCCCGTGGAGTCGCTCCGCTTCGGCGCCGACTGCGTCCACCGCGCGGTGATGCAGTACCGCACGGCCGGATGACGATCCGGCGGCCGGTGGCCATCGCGCGCCTGCCGGAGGGCTACGGGCGGCTCTTCGACCAGGTGGCGGCGGCGTTTGCGGCCGACGAGCGGATCCGCGGCGTCTGGCTCTCGGGGTCGCTGGCTCGAGGGCTGGCCGACCGGGCCTCGGACCTCGACTTCCTGATCGCGGTGGGGGACCAGGACCACCCGGCGTTCGCTGAGTCCTGGCGGGCCTGGCTGGCCTCCATCACGCCAACGGTGCTGGCGCGGCCGCTGCCCAACCTGCCCGGCAGCTTCTACTCCCTGACCCCGGAAGGCCTCCGGCTGGACGTGGTGGTGGAGCCCGTCTCCGCGCTCCCGGAGACCCCGTTCCGCCACCGGACCACGGTTCTCGACCGGGACCACCTGAGTCCGCGCATCCCGGGACCCGCGCCGGTCGCGGGCCCCGACCGCGACCGCATCGCCGGCCTGATCGAGGAGTTCTTCCGCCAGCAGGCGAACCTCCCCACCGTGACCGAGCGCCAGGACTGGCTGCTGGGGGTGGTGGCCGTCCAGCAGCTGCACCTGATCCTCTTCCAGCTGTTCGTGGAGGCCAACGCGCCGGTGCGCAGGGTCGGCGTCAAGCACTGGAGCTCCCGGCTCCGCTCCTACCAGCGGCGGGTGCTCGAGAGCCTGCCCGTGCCCCAGCCGGAGCGCAACTCGGTGCTGGCCGCGCGCGCCGCCGCGGCGTCGGCCTTCATCCTCGCCGCCAGGCCCATCGCCGAGCGGCTGGGGGTGCCCTGGCCGGCGGCGCTGGAAGCGGCGGTGGACGGCTACCTCAAGCGGGAGCTCGGCTTCGGCCTCACCAACTAAACCCTCCCCTCTGGGGAGGGTAGGGAGGGGACGCGGCTCCGGCCCGCGCGGGCGGCCTGTCGCGCGCCGGTACCCTTGCTGTGTGGAGAAACCACGGCGGCTCACGGAGTACAGCCACGGCGCGGGTTGAGCCTGCAAGCTCAGCCCGGTGGAACTGGGGCATGTGCTGGGCTCGCTGCTGCCGGTCTCTGACCCCAACGTCCTGACCGGGGCCGGAGCCGACGACGCAGCGGTCTACCGGATCGCCGCCGACCGCGCCCTGGTGGCGACGGTCGACTTCTTCACGCCCATCGTGGACGACCCCGCCGACTTCGGCGCCATCGCCGCCGCCAACAGCCTCTCCGACGTGTACGCCATGGGCGGGCGGCCGCTCTTCGCCCTCAGCCTGGTCGGCTTCCCGCGAGCGCTGCTGGAGAGCGGTCTGCTGGAGGGGATGGTGGCCGGCGGCGCCCGCAAGCTGGGCGAGGCCGGAGTGCCCGTCGTCGGCGGGCACTCGGTGGACGACGAGGAGCCGAAGTTCGGCTACGCGGTGATCGGCGAGGTCCATCCCGACCGGGTCGTGACCCACCGTGGCGCCCAGCCTGGCGACGCGCTGTTCCTGACCAAGCCGCTGGGCACCGGGCTGACCGCGACCGCCATCAAGCGCGGCGCCTGCCCGCCCGACCTGGAGCGAGCCGCCGTGGCCGCCATGACCACCCTCAACCGCCACGCCTCGGAGGCGATGCTGGCCGCCGGCGCCACCGCCGCCACCGACGTCACCGGCTACGGGCTGATCGGACACCTCGCCAATCTGGAGGTTGGCTTCGAGCTGGAGCTGCGCCGGATCCCCTTCCTGGACGGAGTGCGCGACCTGGCCCAAAAGGACCTCTTCCCCAGCGGCAGCCGCCGGAACTGGGAGGCCTACCGGGAGCGGGTGGAGTGGGGAGGGCTGGACGAGACCGGCCAGCTCCTCCTCTGCGACGCCCAGACCAGCGGCGGCCTGCTGGTCACCATGCCGGAGCCGCGGGCGGCCGGGTTCGAAGCCGCGTTCAAGGGCGAGCCCTATCCGGCCGTCCGGATCGGGAGGATCACCGGCGATGGACGCCTTCGCGTCCGCCCTTGAGCAGGCGGCGGCCGTCCGCCGCCAGGAGGTCAGCGCGGGCGAGCTGGCGGAGCTCCACCTGCGCCGCATCGAGCAGCTCAACCCGGAGCTGAACGCCTACGTCCTGGTCACCGCGGACCTGGCGCGCGAGCTGGCCGCCCGGCCCGGGACCGGGAGGCCGTTGGCGGGCGCCAGCGCCTCCGTCAAGGACCTGGCCGCGCTGGAGGGCCACCCGATGACGCTCGGCTCCCGGGCCTTCAAGGACTTCGTGCCGCCGTGGGAGTCCTTCTCGGTGACGCGCCTCAAGCAGGAGGGCTGCGTCATCCTGGGCAAGACCAACACCTCGGAGTTCGGCACCCGCCCGGTCACCGAGTACGGCCTGTACGGGCCGACCCGCAACCCCTGGGACCGCTCGCGCTCGGCCGGGGGCTCCAGCGGCGGGGCGGCGGCGGCGGTGGCGGCCGGCCTCTGCGCCCTGGCGCAGGGCTCGGACGGCGGGGGATCGGTGCGCATCCCGGCCTCCTGCTGCGGCGTGGTCGGCCTCAAGCCGGCGCGGGGCCGGATCTCGCCGGGCCCCTTCCTGGGTGAGGGCTGGGCGGGGCTGGCGACCGACGGCGTGCTGGCCCGCACGGTGCGGGACGCGGCCGCCGGCCTGGACGCGATGGCCGGGCACCTGCCGGGCGATCCCTACTGGGCGGAGGCGGACGGCAGCTTCCGGGAGCAGGCGCGGCCGCCTGGGAAACCGCTGCGGGTCGCCTTCACGGGCGCCGCCTCGGCTCCGCTGGACGCCGACGTCCGCTCGGTCCTGGAGGCCGCCGCCCGCCAGTCCGAGCGCCTCGGCCACCAGGTCGAGGAGGGGGGCCCGGACACCGGCGAGCTCCGGGCCGCGATGCTGGTCATCGTCACCGCCGGCATCGCCTCGCTGCCGGTCGCCGACCCCAGCCTGCTCGACCCCATCAACGCCCAGGCCTTCGAGGCGGCGCGGCAGATCACCGGCACGCAGTACGTGCAGGCGGTCGACCTGATCCGCCGGGTCTCCCGGCAGGTGGTGGCCTTCTGGGACGAGCACGACGTCCTGCTGACCCCGACCCTCACCCAGCCGGCGCCCCGGCTGGGAACGCTGGGCGCCGAGCCGGCGACGGCGCACGACGAGTACCTCGACTGGCTGAGCTTCACCTACCCGTACAACTGCACCGGCCAGCCCGCGCTCAGCCTGCCCCTGGGCATGACCCCGGGCGGGCTGCCGGTCGGCGTGCAGCTGGTGGGGCCGCCGCGCGGGGAGGCTGTGATCCTGCAGCTGGCGGCCCAGCTGGAGGAGGCGATGCCCTGGCGTGAGCGGCGGCCGCCTGGTGTCTAGGCTGCACGTCTCCGGGGGCGAGGCCCGGGGCCGGCGGCTGAAGTCGCCCACCGGCATCCGCCCCACGCAGGACGTGGTCAAGCAGGCGATCTTCAACCTGCTCGGGCCCCTCGTGTGGGAGGCACGGGTGCTGGACCTCTTCGCCGGCTCGGGGGCGCTGGGCATCGAGGCGCTCTCGCGGGGGGCGGCGAGGGTGGACTTCGTCGAGATGGGCTCGAGAAGTCTTGCTATCCTGCGCCAGAACTTGGACGCCCTCGGCTATGCGGACCGGTCGCGGCTGCACCGGGGCGACGCCGTCCGCTGGCTGGAGCGGAACCCGGCGGCGGTGGCCGAGGCCTCGCTGGTGCTGCTGGACCCGCCCTACCGCGATCCTTCCCTGGCGCGCGTGCTGCAGGCCCTGGACCGGATGCTGGGCCCGGAGGTCCCCGTGGTCGCCGAGCACGCCGCCGGACAGGATTTGCCCGCGCTGCAGCGGCTGCGGGCGGTGCGCGAGCGCCGCTACGGGGACAGCGCGCTCACGGTGCTGCGGGCGGCCTCGTGAAGGTCGCCGTCTATCCGGGCAGCTTCGACCCCCTGACCAACGGCCACCTGGACGTGGTCGACCGCGCCCTCAACATCTTCGACCGCCTGATCGTGGCCGTGGCCGCCAACCCGGACAAGCGGCAGCCGCTGTTCACGGTCCCGGAGCGGGTGGCGATGATCAAGGAGGCGGTCGCCGACCGCAAGGAAGTGGAGGTCGTGTCCTACCGCGGCCTGACCGTGGACTTCGCCCGCAGCCAGGGAGCGACCACGCTGGTCAAGGGCCTGCGCGCCTACTCCGACTTCGACGCGGAGCTGCAGCAGGCGCTGATGAACCGCAAGCTGGCGCCCGACATCCACACCGTGTTCCTGATGTCGAGCTTCGCCCACATCTTCGTGTCCTCCAGTATCCTCAAGGACATCGCCAGCCACGGCCGGGACGTGAGCGACTTCGTCCCGCCCGTGGTCGCCCAGCGCTTGAAGGAGAAGTTCCGATAAAGGTCGACGAGATCATCGACCGCCTCGAGCACCTGGTCCAGAACGCGCGTCACGTCCCCCTCTCCAACCAGCGGATGTTCAGCGAAGACGAGGTCATGGAGCTCATCGACCAGCTCCGCTTCAACCTGCCGGAGGAGATGAAGCAGGCCAACTGGACCGTCACCGAGCAGCAGCGGCTGATCTCAGAGGCGCACGCCGAGGCGGCCCGGATCATGTCCCGCGCCAACGAGCGGGCGGAGGAGACCGTCTCCGACCACGAGGTCGTCCGCCGGGCGGAGCGCCAGGCCAAGCAGCTGGTTCAGGACGGCCAGGCCAAGTCGGACCAGATCGTGCGCGAGGCCGAGGCCTACGCGCTCGAGCAGCTGAAGCAGCTGGAGGCGCACCTCACGCGCACCCTGCAGACCGTTCGGCGGGGGGTGGAGGCCCTTCAGTCCAGCGCCCCCGCGCAGCCCGAGGGCGCCGAGACCCGCTGAGGCCGCCCCAGGAGTTCACGGCGCCGCTCCTGCCCCAAGACGGGGGCGCCTACGTGGAGGTGCCGCCGACGGTCTCGGCCGTCCTCGGCGGGCGGGCCCGCATCCCGGTCATGGGCACCGTCAACGGCCACCTCTTCCGCGGCTCGACCATGCCCACCGGCGCCGGCGGGCACCTGCTCGGCTTCACCCAGGCGCTCCGGGCCGCGGCCGGGCTGAAGTTGGGCGACCAGGTCACGGTGCAGCTCTCCAGGGACGAGGAGGAGCGCACGGTGGACATCCCGGACGACCTGGCCCGCGCGCTGGACGAGGCGGAGATGAGGGAGCCCTTCGAGGCCCTCTCCTTCACGCGCCGCAAGGAGCTGGCGCGCGCCGTCGCGGAGGCCAAGAAGGCCGAGACCCGGGCCCGGCGCGTGCAGCGGACGGTGGAGGAGGTGCGGCGCCGCGCGGGCACTTGGTAGACTCGACGCTCCGTGGCGCTGCCCAAGGTCAAGCTCTCCAAGGCCAGGAAAGGACGCCGCCGCTCGCACCTGGCGCTGCGGGTGGTGAACCTGCAGCCCTGCTCGCACTGCAAGCAGCCCAAGCGCCCGCACGCGGTCTGCCCGAACTGCGGTTACTACAACGGCCGTGAGGTCGTGAAGACGGCCTGACCGTAGCCTTCGTTTTCCCGGGCCAGGGCTCGCAGCAGCCGGGCATGGGGACCGAGCTGCTGGCCGACCCCGAGTTGGCCGACCTCTGCGACAGCTGCGCATCGGCGGCGGAAGTCGACCTCCGGCGGCTGCTCACCGTTGCCGGCGAGGACGAGCTGCGCCTGACCCAGAACGCCCAGCCGGCGCTCTGCTTCGTGGGGGTCGGGCTGGCGCTTCTGCTCCGCCGGCGCGGCATCGAGCTCGCCGCCACCGCCGGCCACTCGGTGGGCGAGTACGCGGCCCTCTGCGCGGGCGGCGCGATCGCGCCTCGGGACGTGCTGCGGGCGGTGGCCGAGCGC
>DATGVT010000220.1:0-4017 GCA_035300005.1 Candidatus Acidiferrales bacterium | reverse complement strand
CGCGAGCAGGCCGGCGCCGGGAGCGTGGACCTGGAGCTGGCCGGCGGCTCCAGCCTGGCCGACGCCTACGCCGCCCTCCGCACCCGCTTCCCCACCCTGGAGCCGGACCGTGGCCTGGTGCGGCCCGCCCGCAACCAGGCTTTCTGCGGCTGGGAGGAGCCGCTGGCGGACGGCGACGAGCTGGCCTTCGTCCCACCCGTCAGCGGCGGCGGCGGCCCGCTGCTCGAGCTGACCCGGCGGCCGCTCGACGCCCGCCGCCTCGAAGCGGCGGTCGCCCACCCCGGAGCAGGGGCGATCTGCACCTTCACCGGGGTGGTTCGCGACCAGTCGAAGGGCCAGGCAGTGACGCACCTGGAGTACGAGGCCTACGCCGGCATGGCTGAGAAGGAGATGCGCGTGATCGCGGAGGAGATCGCTGGGCGCTGGCCGGAGGCGCGGGTGGCGATGGCGCACCGAACCGGGCGCCTGGAGATCGGGGAGGCCTCGGTCGTGGTCTCCGTCTCCTGCCCGCACCGCGCCGAGGCCATCGCGGCCTGCAAGTGGGGAATCGACCGGCTGAAGGAGTCGGTACCGATCTGGAAGAAGGAGTTCCTGCCCGGCGGCGCGGTCTGGATCGAGGGTGAGGAGGCGCGGCATGGCTAGCAGCAAGGTCGAACAGCTCCGGCGAGTCCCCGTCTTCGCCGGCTGCACGCTCGGTGAGCTCAAGTTCCTGGCCACCCAGATGGACGAGGCCGAGCTGCCGGGCAGCAAGACCCTGATCGCCGAGGGCCGGGACAACGACACCTTCTACGTGGTGCTGCAGGGGGAGCTCGAGGTGCTGGTCCACGGCAAGCCACGCCGGCGGCTGGGTCCAGGCGACTTCTTCGGCGAGATCAGCATGACCGACCGCGGCCCTGCCACCGCCACCGTGGTGACGCGCAGCCCGGTGCGGGCGCTGGTGCTGAGCCACTCACAGTTCAGGGCCATCCGGGGCAACGACCTGGTCAAGGCCAAGGTCCTGGAGGCGATGGCTCAGCGGCTGGCCAGCGACCGCCTGGCCGATCCGGGCTAGATCCGAACCCGCGCCACCAGCCGTCTCAGGGTCTCGATCTCGTCCCGGAATGCCCGCCGCCCGCGGCCGGTCGCCCAGACCCAGGTTCGTGGCCGCCTCCCCTCGAAGCCCTTGTCCAGCTTCACCATGCCTGCCTCGGCGAGCACCGTCAGATGGGCCGACAGATTGCCGTCGGTCACCTCCAGCGCGTCGCGCAGGTGCCCGAAGGTGGCGCGGTCGGCCTCGTTCAAGACGCCCAGGACGCCGAGCCGGACGCGCTGATGGGTGATGTCGTCGAGGTCGGCGCTGGGATGTCGCTCGACGCCGGTCACGATCCGGCTTCCTGGAGCCGGTTCCAGATCGCGAGCAGGATGGACCCGGCCCCGAAGGCGGCCATGGCCAGGGCGGCGGCGTGTGGCGGCTGCTGAACCCAGAGGGCGAAGGCGCTGGCGACGATCAGGGCTGCGAAGAGGAGAGCCATCCGGCTCCGTTCGAGGCCCGCGAAGACCGCATAGCCGAGGCCGACCGCCAGCAGCGGGCCGGAATATCCGAGCGGCCGGTCGCGGCCCAGCGCGCCCAGCAGCCCGGCGGCCAGCGCGATGCCGGCGCCGGTGGCGACGTAGGCCCAGGGCGACCTCGAAAGCCCGATCCGGTGGCTGTGCCGCGCGTACCAGAGCGAGGTGGCGACGATGCCAAGAGGCGCGGCGACCATCCAGAACACTCCCATGGCCAGCCCCCCGGCCACCGCCTGGACGGCCGCCGCGGCCAGAGCCAGCCAGCCGAAGACGAGGAGTGGGAACCAGTAACCGCCGAGAAGCCGCTGGGTCCGCCGGCGGTCTTCCTCTACCGTGCGCATCAGCCGGTCGGCTGCGATGGGCTCCATTTTTCTTTCCTCCGAACTCTGCATCTACAAGAACTCTGTAACACAGAGTAGTTGGGGATGTCAAGCGATGTGGCGTTCAGAGAACGGTCGGTCAGGTCCGGACCCGCGCCACCAGCACGCCGTCCCGGATCGGGACCAGCACCGACTCCAGGCCGGGATGGCGGGCGACCAGCTGGTTCCAGCGCCCGATGTTCTTCGCCTGGCGGGAATCGGGCCGGGCGACCGACCCCCGGCCGAGGGCGTTGTCCGCCATCAACAGGCCGCCCGGGCGCAGCCGGGCCAGGCAGAGCTCGAAGGACCGCTCTGTCGCCCGCTCCGAGGGGAGCGAGTTGAGGAGGTCGTGGAAGCAGGCGTCGAAGTCGCCCTCCAACCGCTCCAGCGACTCCAACGCGTCCTCCTCCCGGACCTGAACCCGGGCGGCCAGGCCGGCGGCTTCGAAGTTCTCGCGCGCCCGAGCCGCCCGGTCGCGGTCGAGCTCGTAGGTGACCAGCTCGCCGCCCTCGGTGCCGCGGAGGAGCCAGATCCCGGAGTAGCCGGTCGCGGTGCCCAGCTCGAGCACCCGCCGGGCGCCGGCGATCCGGACCAGCAGGCCGAGGAGCGCTCCCTCGTGGGGACCAACGATCGGGATGTTCTCCCGTTCGGCCTCCTTCTCCATGCGCGCGAGGACCGCGTCGCGGCGGGGCAGCAGCCCCTCCATGTAGTCCTGCAGCTCGTCCGTGACGGTGATCGGCTTCATCCTCCCACCCGCTGCGGAGTCAGCACCTCCAGGACCCGGTCGACCTCCTCCTCAGTGTTCCAGAAGTGCGGCGACAGCCGCACGAAGTCCTGGTGGATGCGGCCGACCACCTGGGCGGCGTTGAGGTCGCGCATCACCTCCTGCGGGCCGGCGCCGGGCTTCCGGAAGGAGACGATCCCCGACGACTCCGCGCGCTCCCGCGGCCAGGGTTCGACGATCTGGTACCCGCGCTCGGCCAGGCCCTCGGCCAGCCGCGCCGAGAGGTCGAGGACGCGCTCCTCCACGACCGCGGTCCCCACCTCCAGCAGCAGCTCGATGGAAGCGTTCAGCGCGGCCATGTCCAGCAGCGAGAGGCTGGACTCCTCGAAGCGGCGGCCGTTGGCCTGGAAGTCGAGGTCGTACTCGAAGTACTGCTGGAAGCGCTTCACGGAGCCCACCCCCACCACCACCGGGCGCACCCGTTCCAGGAGGTCAGGGGCCGTGTAGCAGAAGCCGATCCCCTGCGGGCCGAGCAGCCACTTGGCGGCGCCGGTGGCGAGGAAGTCGACCGGCATCGTCTCCAGGTCGAGGGCCAGGGCGCCGCAGCTCTGCATGGCGTCGACGCAGAAGACCACCCCCCGCCGCCGGCACTCCTCGCCGATGCTCGCCAGGTCCACCCGGAACCCGTTCCAGAACTCCACGTGGCTGAGCGCGACCACCCGCGTGCGCCCGTCGACCAGCTCCAGGACGCTCTCCGGCAGAACCCGGCCCTGCGCCGGCTCGGCCATCCGGAACTCGACCCCGCGCTCGCGGAGCGCCATCCAGGGGTAGACGTTGGCCGGGTACTCGCCGCGGGCGCCGACGACGTTGTCGCCCTCCTTCCAGTCCAGGCCGCCGGCCAAAAGAGAGATGCCGTGGGCCGTGCTGCGGGTGATCGAAACCTGCTCCGCCGAGCCCCCGATCAGGTGCGCCGCCGACTCCCGCAGGCGGTCCGCCTCCTCGCGCCACCAGCCTTCGGGGTAGGGTTTCTCGGCCAGCGCCTGGGAAACCTGCTCGACCGCCGCCCGGCTGCGCGCGGAGAGCGGCGAGGTGCCGGCGTGGTTGAGGAAGATGCAGTGGCCGGCGAGCGCGAAGAGGTCGCGGGCTTCCAGCGGTTCCATTAGGGCTGTCCCTCCTTCCAGAAGGCGTCGACCAGGGGCTGCAGGTGGACGACGTAGGCCGCCAGGCGCGCGGCCGCCTCCTCCAGGACGCTCTGGTCGAGGGCGGGCGCCGGGAAGGTCTCGTAGAGACGGCTCCAGCCCCGGTCCCAGGGCTCCAGCTCGGCCCGGGGCAGGGCGCTCTTGACCTCCAGGATCCGGCCTCGGAAGAAACCGGTGGCCGCCTGGTTCA
>DATGVT010000219.1:0-1743 GCA_035300005.1 Candidatus Acidiferrales bacterium | reverse complement strand
CTCGAGCGGGTCGTGGGTCACCACCAACCGAATCCCTTCGAAGGTCTCCAGGTGCTGTTTGACCTGGCGCCGGACGCCGGCCCGGGTGGTGGCGTCGAGCGCGGCCAGCGGCTCGTCGAGCAGGAGCAGCCGAGGTTGGGTGGCCAGGGCCCGGGCCAGCCCTACCCGCTGCGCCTGGCCCCCCGAGAGGGCGGCCGGGCGGGCGGTGGCGAGCTCCTGCAGGCCGACCCGCCGCAGCCACTCCAGGGCCCGGGCGCGCGGCTCGGGCAGGCGCCGGCTGCGGAGGCCGAACTCCACGTTCTCCAGAACCGAGAGATGGGGGAAGAGCAGGTAGTCCTGGAACACGAAGCCGACCGGCCGCCGCTCGGGCGGCACGAAGGCGCCCTGCTCGGGATCGTCGAGGACGGCGCCGTCGAGCTCCACCCGGCCCGCGTCGAGGGGCTGGAGGCCCGCCAGAACCTTGAGCAAGGTGGTCTTGCCGGCGCCGTTGGGACCCAGCAGCGCAACCACCTCGCCGGGCTCTGCGGCCAGCTCCAGTTCGAGGTCGAGCGTGCCCAGCTGGAGCCGCGCCTTGACGTGCAGGCTCATTGCGCCAGCAGGTAGCGGTCGCGCAGCCCGACCAGGACGGCCAGCGACACGGCGACCAGGACCAGGCTCAGCATCACGGCCGCGTCGGGGCGCGTCTCCAGGAGCAGGTAGACAGCCAGCGGCAGGGTCTGGGTGCGCCCCGGGAAGTTGCCCGCGAAGGTGATAGTGGCCCCGAACTCACCCAGCGCCCGCGACCAGCAGAGCACGGCGCCGGAGAAGATCGAGGGCGCGATCAGCGGCAGCGTCACCCGCGTCAGCACCCGCCAGCGGCCGGCGCCGAGGGTTCGCGCCGCCTCCTCCAGGCGCCGGTTCATGGAGCCCAGGCCCGCCTCCACGGTGATCACCAGGAAGGGCATTGAGACGAAGGCCTCGGCCAGGATGACCCCGGCCGTGGTGAAGGGCAGGCGCACGCCGAAGGCGTCAAAGAGGTATCGGCCGAGGAGGCCCTGGCGCCCGAAGGCCAGCAGCAGCGCGACCCCGCCGACCACCGGCGGCAGCACCATGGGCAGGGTCGTCAGGGCACGCAGCAGGCTCCGGCCGGGGAACTCGGCCCGGGCCTGAAGCCAGGCCAGGGGGACCCCGAGCAGCAGCGCGATCGCGGTCGCGGAGAGCGAGCAGACCAGCGACAGCCGGAGTGCGTCCAGCGATTCGGGCGCCGCCAGCTCGCGGAGCCCGCCCGCCCAGGGCGCCCTGGCGACCAGGCCGAGCAGCGGCAAGACGATGAGCCCCGCCCCCAGGGCGCCGGCAGCGGCCAGCGCCAGCGGCGGCCGCTCCCGCTTACGGCGCGCTGAAGCCGAAGCCCTGGAGGACGTCCTGGCCTGCCGCGGAATGGACGAAGTCGACAAACGCCCTGGCCCCGACCGGGTTGGGGCTGCCCTTCACCACCGCCATCGGGTACTGAGCCACCAGGTTCTGATCGTCCGGAATGTCGACCCCTTGCACCCTGGCACCTCCCGCCTTGACGTCGGTTATGTAGACGATCCCGGCGTCCGCCTCGCCCAGGGAAACTTTGGTCACCACCGCCTTGACGTCCTGCTCCTGACTGGCCGCCGTGACCCTGACGCCGGCCCTGGCGAGCGCCTGGGCGGCGTAGTTGCCGCAGGGCACCGCCGGCGCGCAGAGCACCACCACCAGCCCCGGCCGGGCGAGGTCGGC
>DATGVT010000218.1:0-2666 GCA_035300005.1 Candidatus Acidiferrales bacterium | reverse complement strand
GCCGGCCCAGCCGGTCGCCGAGCCCAGCGCCCCACCCTGGCACCCGACCTCCCCCGAGTCGGAGCTGGAGGCACCGGCCGCCGCCGGGCCCACCGGATGGAGCGTGGTCGACGCGGGCGGCAAGGAGTCGGGCATGGCGGCGGCCGCCGCCGGGACACCGACCCCCGCCGCCAAAGGCGGCTGGGAGGTCGTCGGGCAGGCGCCCGAGGCAGAGAAGATCCTGGAGGAGAAGAAGCCCAGCGCGGCCGTGGGTGCCATCCAGTACGCGGTCCTGGTGGTCGGCCTGGTCATGATCCTGATCGGCTGCCTGGTCATGATCGCCAACGTCCGCACCGGCTAGATCTGCTCGGCATAGGTCTCCCAGGAGCCGGCGAACCTGCTCGGCCCGGGCCGCGGCGACCAGGTCACGCCGCCGCTGCCATCACCTCGCCCGCGAAGGCGCGCATCCGCTCCAGGGTGTCGGCGGCGTGGCGGCCGAACACCAGGCAGAGGTGCTGGGCGCCGGCGTCCCTCCACTGCTCGATCCGGGACCGCATCTCGGCCGGCGAGCCCTCGAGGGCGGTCCGGGCGCCCACCTCGACCTTCCGATCGCCGGCCAGCTGGCGCAGGCGCTCGACCCGGGGCTTGAACTCGTCCGGGCCGATGCGAGTCGACTGCCAGACGTCGCCTAGCTGGGCCGCCCGCCGGATGGCGGCGTCCGAGTTGCCGCCGATGAGAATCGGGAGCCGGGCACCCTGGGGCGGAAGCGGCTCGAAGTAACCCGTCTGGTAGCTGTAGAAGCGGCCCTCAAAGCCCCCTTTCTCGCCTCCGAAGAGGTGGCGGAAGAGCCCGATCGCCTCGTCCAGCCGCCGGCCGCGGGTGTGGAAGCGGTCCCCGGCGCCCACGTTGACGAACTCGGGCTCAGAGTAGCCCGCGCCGAGGCCCAGGATCACCCGGCCGCCGGAGAGGGCGTCCAGGGTCGCGACCTGCTTGGCGACCACGAACGGGTTCCGCATCCCGAGCACGATCACGGACGTCCCCAGCCGGACGCGCCGGGTCCGGGCTGCGAGGTACGAGAGCACCACCAGGGGTTCGAAGACCCGGCTGTAGATCTCGCGCAGGTCGTTCCCGACCAGGAGGTGGTCGAGGGCCATCACGCCCGCGAAGCCGAGCTCCTCAGCCGCCTCCGCGATCTCGATCAGCGCTTCCGGCGAGCCGTCACGGGCGCCGTTGGGCAGGGCCAGGTGGAACTCCACTCAGATCACCTCCAGAATCGCTTTCGCCAGCTTCTCAGGTTGGTCCCCCATCACGGTATCCGCCACCACGACCCGCAGGCCCTCCCGCTCGACCTCCGCGGCGGCTTCCCGGTCACGCTCGTCGAGCACGAACCAGCCCGCGACCTCTCGATATTCCCTGGCCACGCCCAGGGGGGTGGGATCTCGCCCGAGGGCTCGCATCAGCTCCACGGTCGGGCCCTTGAGCGCGACGCCCCCCACGATCGGGCTGACGGCCAGGGTTCGCGCGGGCCGGAGCTCGCTCTTCAGCAGCGCGAGCACGGGATCGACGCTGACCACCGGGTTGGAGGGACCGATCACGACCAGGTCCGCCTCCCGCACCGCCCCCACGGCCTCCGGGGCCGGGCGGGCGCGGTCGAGGCCGGCGAACTCGACTCCCTCCACCCGGGGCCGGCAGGCCTCCCGGACGAAGTACTCCTGGAAGCCGAGGCACCCCTGGTCGGTGGCGAACCAGGTGCGCACGGGGTCGTCCGACATCGGCAGGACGCGACTTCGCACCGCCAGGCGCCGGCCCAGCTCCAGGCTGGCTTCGCTGAGGCGGAGGCCGCGCCGCAGCATGGCCGTGCGCAGCAGGTGGGTGGCGAGGTCCTGGTCGCCGACCCGGAACCAGGCCGGCTCGCCGAGCCGCTCCATGACGGCGGCGACCTGGAAGGTCTCGTCTTTGACTCCGAAGCCCGCCGCCTCGTTGAAGATTCCGGCCAGGCGGTAGAGCACCGAGTCCAGGTCGGGGCTGACGTGCAGGCCCCACCACTCCAGGTCGTCGCCGGTGTTGGCGACCACCGACAGGTCCCCGCGCGGCAGGATCGCCTGCAGGCCGGCCGCCAGCTTCGCCCCGCCGGTCCCGCCGGCGATCAGCGCCACCCGCATCAGCGGAAGAGGTCGCGGTCGCGGGGCCGCACCAGCTCCCTGCCCGTGCCCGGAGCCGCCTCGGCGCGGTAGCCGCGGATCACCGCCACCGGCACCCGGGCGGTCTTGCCCATCACCAGCTCCGCCGCCGCGGCCAGCTCGTCGGCGACCGCCACCACGGTCGCGTAGAGCAGCTTGCCGGCGTCGTCGCGCTGGCCGCGGTAGTCGACCAAGGCCGCCAGGCCGGCGACGCCCAGCGCGACGTTCTCGATACCCATCCGCCAGGCGCGCCCGAAGGTGTCGGCCACGATCACCGCCAGCTCGGCGCCGGACAGCTGCCTCAGGCTCTGGCGCAGGTCCGCCGCGCTCCGGTCCGGGTCCTCGGGCAGCAGCGCGACCATGTGCTCACCGGGCACGTTCGAGTGGTCGACGCCGGCGTTGGCGCAGACGAACCCGTGCCGGGTCTCGGTGATCAGCACCCGCTCCTCGCGGAGGACCCGCACGCTCTCGTCCAGGATGACCTGCACTGCGCGCGGGTCGGTCTGG
>DATGVT010000217.1:0-6673 GCA_035300005.1 Candidatus Acidiferrales bacterium | reverse complement strand
CGTCTCCTCGGCGCGCTGGTCCCCGGACGCGACCCGCCTCGCCTTCCTGGGCACCGTGGTCGCAGACGCGGACGGTGTGGTCGAGGATCCCCGGCCACCGCGCAGCGACGAGGAGGCGCACCGGCCGCCGGTGGCGCGGGTGGCTTCTAGGCTCGACTACAAGCACGACCTGACCGGCTACGCCGACGGCCGCCACCAGCACCTTTTCGTGGTGGCGGCCGAGGGCGGCGAGCCGAAGCAGCTGACCTCCGGCCCCTGGAGCGTGGCCGCCTTCGACTGGGCTCCGGACGGCGGCCGCCTGGTGGTCGCCGCCGACGCCGAGCCGGACTCCGACCTCCGCCGCGAGCTGAACCTGTACCTGATCGGCACCGACGGCAGCCGCCAGCGGCTGGCGAGTGACATGTACCTGAGCTCGCCCAGCTGGTCGCCGAAGGGCGATCTGATCGCGTTCCTGGCCCCGACAGGCCGGGAGGCCGGGATGCTGGAGCGCGTCTGGGTGGTGCCCGCCGCCGGCGGCGACCCCCGCTGCCTGACCGAGTCGCTCGACCTGGCGGCCGGCGACGGGATCATCACCGACATGCGTGCCGGGCACGGCGTGCGGATCGCCTGGTCGGCCGAAGGTGACCGGGTCTACTTCACCGCCAGCGGGCCGGGGGTGACCGGCCTCTTGTCGGTGGACCTGGCCGGCCAGGTGCGGCAGGAGGTGGGCGGCCAGAGGAAGGTGTACGACTTTGACGTGCGCGGGGGCGTGATCGCCTTCTGCGCCTCGGATCCGGCCCAGCCGGGCGAGCTGTTCGTCCAGCGGGGCGGGAGCGAGACCCCTCTGACCAGACTGAACCCCTGGCTGGCCGAGCGCCAGCTGGCGCTCCCCGAGCGGATGCAGTTCACCGGCGCCGACGGCTGGGCGATCGAGGGCTGGCTCTTGAAGCCGGAGGGTTTCGACCCCTCGCGCAAGTACCCGCTGGTGCTGCAGGTCCACGGCGGGCCCCACGGCCAGTACGGCTGGGCGTTCTTCCACGAGTTCCAGATCCTGACCGGCAAGGGCTTCCTGGTCCTCTGCTGCAACCCGCGGGGCAGCGACGGCTACGGGGAGACATTCCGGCGGGCCGTGGTCGGGGACTGGGGGGGCAAGGACTTCCAGGACCTGATGGCCGCCCTCGACCAGGTCGCCGCCCTGGGCTACGTGGACACCGCCCGGATGGGGATCGCGGGCGGATCCTACGGCGGCTTCATGACCAACTGGGTGGTCGGCCAGACCGACCGCTTCGCGGCCGCCGTCTCCATGCGCTCGATCTCCAACCTGGTCAGCGAATACGCCCAGCACGACATCGTGATCTGGGGCATGCTCGAGCTGGGGCCGCCGCCCTGGCCCAACGCCGACGAGCTCTGGAAGCGGTCTCCGATCCGCTACGTCCAGAACGTCAGGACGCCACTCTTGCTGCTGCACAGTGAGATGGACCTGCGCTGCGCCATCTCCCAGGCGGAGGAGCTCTTCGGGGCCCTGCGCCTGCTGGGCAAGACGGTCGAGCTGGTCCGCTTCCCGGGCGAGTCACACGACCTCTCGCGGGGGGGCCGGCCCGACCGCCGGGTGGAGCGGCTTCGTCGCATCGAAGGCTGGTTCGAGCGCTTCCTGGCGCCCGCGCCGGCGGCCCCGGCCGAGGTCGCCGCCGCCGCCGAGCCGGCGCCACCCGAGCCTGCGCCCGCGCCGCCTGAGCCCATGCCGGTGGCGGCCCCCGAACCGGTGCCGGTCGCCCCCGCCGCCTGGGAGCCGGTCGCCCCCGCCGCCCCGGAGCCGGTCGCCGCCGTGCCCGTGGTCGCATCCGAGCCGGCGACCGACGGTCCCGCTGCGGCTGCGCTGCCCAGCCTGGAGGACGTGCACGCGACCATGGTCCTGCCCACCGCCGCTCCTGCCCCGGGCGCCCCGGCCCCGGCCGCCCCGCCAGCACCAGCGCCGGCCCCGGCGCCGGCGGGAACGCTGCTGGTCGAGGCCGGACCGCTCCGAGGTCGGGAGATGCCCCTCGGCGCCACCACGCTGCGGGTGGGTAGGGCGCCGGACAACGAACTGATCTTCCTGGACCCGGTCACCTCGGGCCACCACGCGCGCTTCGAGCTGCGCGGCACCGCCTTCCACATCGTCGACCTCGGCAGCACCAACGGCACCCTGGTCAACGGCGAGCCGGTCGTCGACAAGGAGTTGAAGCACGGCGACCAGATCGTGATCGGCCAGAACCTGCTGAAGTTCATCCTGGCCTGACGGACGCCTTCAGCTAAGCCCGGGCGGCGGCCTCCAGCTGCAGCTTGAGCTCCTTCTTCAGGATCTTGCCGGTGGCGCCTTTGGGCAGCGTTTCCACGAACTGGACGGTCCGGGCACCATCAAACCGACCCTGTCGCCCGGGCGCAGGCCCGCCTGGTGCAGGCTGGAGGCGACCTGGTTGGAGAGGGCGTCCAGGACCGCATAGCTGACTTTGAACTCGTCCAGGATCACCGCGGTCGGGTTCGGAGCCTTGAGGGCGGACTCCCGCGGGATCACCGCTAGGTTGAGGCTCATGGCCGCATCCTAAACCCGAGGCCAACCCGATTACGCTAGCCGGACAGCAGGAGGTGTCGAGATGGCGGTGCAGGCATTCAGCGACGAGTGGGCGAGCGCCTTTCAGGCGGAGATCAACAAGAGCGACGCCTACAAGCAGGCCGGCAAGGGCTGGAAGTGGACGGTCGGGCTGGTCGTGGAGGCGGAGCCGAACAAGAACGTGCCCGAGTCGTTGGGCGTGGTCATGGACCTCTACGAAGGCGAGGCCAGGGGGGTGAAGGTCGGCTCGGCCGCCGACGCGCAGGCTTGCGAATTCGTGATCACGGCGCCCTACTCGCGCTGGAAGGAGGTCGCCCTCAAGCAGCTCGACGCCACCCGGGGCATGCTCCAGGGCAAGCTGAAGCTGAAGGGGAACCTGGCCACCGTGGTCCGCTACACCAAGGCCTCCCAGGAGCTGACCGAGTGCACCACCCGCATCCAGACCGAGTGGCCGGACGAGGCCTAGCCGAAGTTTGAGGCTCCATCACGTCGGCATCGCGGTCACCGACATCGACGCCGCCGTGAAGCTCTACACCGGCGTCCTGGGCGCCCAGGTCAGGCGGCGGGGCAGCTTCGAGGAGCTCGAGTTCGCCCTCCTCGACAGCGGAGGCTCCGAGCTGGAGCTGCTCTGCGCCCACGACGCCGGGTCCGCGATCGGCAAGTTCGTGGCCGAGCGCGGCCCCGGGCTGCACCACCTGGCCTACGCGGTGACCGACCTGCCCCGGGAGCTGGAGCGCCTGCTGGCGGCGGGGCTCCAGCAGTCGGGCGAGGTGCGCAGGGGCATCCACGGCACCCCGATCGTCTTCCTGCATCCGAAGTCGGCGGCCGGCGTCCTCACGGAGCTGGTCCAGGATGGCCTCTGACAAGGACGGTCTGGTAAACGACAGCGGCATCCCGCTGAAGGCCGTGTACCGGGCGGCCGACGCGGGCTCCGAACAGCCGCCTCCCGGCCAGCATCCCTTCACCCGCGGCATCCACCCCGACATGTACCGCGGCCGGCTCTGGACCATGCGCCAGTACGCCGGCTTCGGCACCGCGCGGGAGTCGAACCGCCGCTACCGATTCCTCCTCGCCCAGGGACAGACGGGGCTCTCGGTTGCCTTCGACCTGCCGACGCAGATCGGCTATGACTCCGACCACCCGATGGCCCGGGGCGAGGTGGGGAAGGTGGGCGTCGCCATCGACTCCCTGGCCGACATGGAGCTGCTGCTGGAGGGGATCCCCCTGGCCGAGGTTTCGACCTCGATGACCATCAACGCCACCGCGGCCCTCCTGCTCCTGCTGTATCAGCTGGTGGCGGAGAAGCAGGGCTGCCCACCGGAGAGGATCACCGGGACCGTGCAGAACGACATCCTGAAGGAGTACGCGGCGCGCGGCACCTACATCTACCCGCCGCGCCCGTCGATGCGGCTGACCACCGATCTCTTCGCCTACTGCCGCCGGCACCTGCCCAGCTGGAACGTGATCTCGATCTCCGGCTACCACATCCGCGAGGCGGGCTCGACCGCCGCCGAGGAGATCGCCTTCACGCTGGCGGATGCCGTCGCCTACGTCGAGGCCGCGCTGCAGGCCGGGCTGGGGGTGGACGAGTTCGCGCCCCGGCTCTCCTTCTTCTTCAACGCCCACATGGACTTCTTCGAGGAGGTGGCGAAGTTCCGGGCTGCCCGCCGCATGTGGGCCCGGATCATGCGCGATCGCTTCGGCGCCCGTGACCCGCGCTCCTGCATGCTCCGGTTCCACGCCCAGACAGCCGGCTCCAGCCTGACCGCCCAGCAGCCCCTCAACAACGTGGTGCGGACCGCGCTGGAAGCGCTTTCCGCCGTGCTGGGCGGGACGCAGTCCCTGCACACCAACGCCTATGACGAGGCCCTCGGCCTGCCCAGCGAGCCGGCTGCCGAGCTGGCCCTGCGCACCCAGCAGGTGATCGCCCACGAGACCGCCGTGCCCCACGTCGCCGACCCCCTGGGTGGCTCCTACTACCTGGAGGCGCTGACCGACCGGGTGGAGGAGGAGGCGCTCCGGATCCTGGCCGAGATCGACGAGCGGGGAGGCGCGATCGCCGTGATCGAGTCGGGCTGGATGCAGAAGCGGATCGCAGACAGCGCCTACCGCGCCCAGCAGCGGGTGGAGGCCGAGGAGCACGTGGTGGTGGGGGTCAACCGCTTCGGCCGCCAGGGCGAGGACCGGGTCAAGATCTTCAAGATCAGTCCCCGGCAGCAGGCAGAGCAGGTCCGGGCGGTCCGGCGGCTGCGGGCCGAGCGTGATGGCGCCGCGGCCGAGCAGGCGCTGGCGGAGCTCGAGGTGGCGGCTCGGAGCCGGGACAACCTGATGCCTCCGCTCAAGGCCGCGCTGGCCGCCTACGCCACCATCGGCGAGTGCTGCCAGCGGCTGCGCCTGGTCTTCGGCGAGTACCGCCCTCCGGAGGGGCTGTAGTGGAGCCCCCGCCCAGGAAGCGCGTCGATCCCCTCAACCTGCTCCGCCAGAAGAGGTACGAGGCCGGCCACGGCGACGCCGAGGCCTTCCGCCGCCAGCACGCCCGCGGCCGCCTGACCGCCCGCGAACGGATCACGCGGCTGGTCGACCGCAACAGCTTCGAGGAGCTCGACATCTTCGCCACCCACCGAGCCCGGGGATTCGGCCTCGAGGCGCGGCGGGTGCCGGGCGACGGGGTGGTGACCGGGATGGCGCGGGTCGACAGCCGGGACGTCATGCTCTTCAGCCACGACGCCGCCGTCTTCGGCGGCTCGCTGGGCGAGGTCTTCGCCGAGAAGGTCTGCAAGGTCATGGACCTGGCGGTGACCAACGGCATCCCGATCATCGGCATCAACGACTCCGGCGGGGCGCGGATCCAGGAGGGCGTGGTGTCGCTGGCCGGCTACGCGGAGATCTTCTGGCGCAACGTCGAGGCCTCCGGCGTCATCCCCCAGCTGAGCCTGGTCCTGGGCCCCTGCACGGGCGGCGCCGTCTACTCGCCGGCCATGACCGACTTCACCTTCATGGTCCACGGCGCGGGCTACATGTTCATCACCGGCCCCGAGGTGATCCGGGTCACCACCGGCGAGGAAGTCACATTCGACAGCCTGGGCGGGGCCGAGGTCCACAACGTGCGCTCGGGCGTCGCCCACTTCCTGGCCGAGACCGAGGACGAGTGCTTCGAGCAGGTCCGGCGCCTGCTCTCCTACCTGCCCCCCAACCACGAGGCCGAGCCTCCCTACCTCACGCCGGGCGACGACCCCGAGCGCGCCGAACCCCGGCTCGCGAACCTGATCCCGGACAGCCCGAAGGAGCCCTACGACATCAAGGAGGTCGTCAGCGCCGTCTTCGACCGTGGCGAGTTCCTGGAGGTCCAGCCCTACTACGCGATGAACATCGTGGTCGGCTTCGCGCGCCTGGACGGTCACCCGGTCGGCGTGGTCGCCAACCAGCCCAAGGTGATGGCCGGCGCGCTGGACATCAACGCCTCGGTCAAGGCGGCGCGCTTCGTGCGCTTCTGCGACGCCTTCAACCTGCCGCTGGTGACCTTCGTCGACGTGCCCGGCTTCCTGCCCGGCACCAACCAGGAGTACGGCGGCATCATCCGGCACGGCGCCAAGCTCCTCTACGCCTTCAGCGAGGCCACGGTGCCGAAGTTGACCGTCATCACGCGCAAGGCCTACGGCGGCGCCTACTGCGTGATGTGCTCCAAGCACATCCGCGCCGATTACAACGTGGCCTGGCCGACGGCCGAGATCGCCGTCATGGGTCCCGAGGGAGCCGTCAACATCATCTTCCGGCGGGAGCTGGAGGCGGCCCCGGAGCCGGAAGCCCGCCGGCGGGAGCTGGTGGGCGACTACGTGGAGCAGTTCGCGAACCCCTACATCGCCGCCGAGCGCGGCTACCTGGACGACGTGATCGAGCCCGGCCACACCCGCCGGGCGCTGATCCGGGCTCTGGCGGTGGCCAGGCGGAAAGAGCGCCGGCGGGGGCGCCGCTGGCACGGCAACATCCCCCTCTAGCAGCGATTGAGCCTGTGGCTCTTCCTGGCTTCGATCGCGCTGGTCATCCCGGCCGCCTGGTACCGGAGGCCCGGGCTCGTCGTCGGGCTGGGCGGCTTCGGGCTGCTGGTCG
>DATGVT010000216.1:0-10939 GCA_035300005.1 Candidatus Acidiferrales bacterium | reverse complement strand
CCAAGGGCCCGCTCCTGCTGGGCGTCCGGGCGGCGATCGCCGAGTCATTCGAGCGCATCCACCGCTCCAACCTGGTCGGGATGGGGATCCTGCCGCTGCAGCTGGAGACGGGCCAGACGCTGGATTCATTGGGGCTGACCGGCCGCGAGAAGTTCAGCATTCGCGGCCTGGCCTCCCTGCGCCCGCGCCAGAAGCTGACGGTGGAAGCCACGCCCGACGGGGGCGCCACCCGGAGCTTTACGGTGACGGCCCTTGTCTACAACGACACCGACGTCGACTACATGCGCCACGGCGGCATCCTGCCGCTGGTTCTGCGCGAGCAGATCGCCAGAGCCTGAGCCAGCACCGCTGGGCGAGCTGGCGCTCAGCTTCTCGTTGAAGGCTTCTCAGCCGCACTCCAGCGCGAGCAGCGTCAGCAGCAGGACGACCCCGGCCACGCCGAAGCGGGCACCGACGGTCGGCCTCTTGACCAAGGGGTTCGAGGCACCCCAGACGGCGGTGAAGCCTCCATATGGCTTCCCATTGCTGGGGTCTTCGATGAATAGGGCGACCACCGTGAGGATGATCGAGGCGACCGTCACGCCGAGGCAGGCAAAAGCGCCGGCCGCCCCCGTAGGGGCCGCGATCCCGCAGGCGAGCCCGAACAGGCCGAGTATGAGATTCGCATAGTCGATCAGCCCCAGGTCGCACTCCATCGTCGTGAAGCCGCCGCCGGTCCCGTCCAGCAGGACCGCCTTGGTGACGCCGGTGTAGGGCTCGACCACCCAGAAAGCGTCGGCGTCGCCCGCGGCCGGCACCAGCACGTGCTTGTCCCCGTACATCCGCAGCGACCGCTTCCAGATGTCCTGCCGGTCGGCGGGCAAGCCGTTCATGAAGGCGTTGTAGGCGCCGAAGTCGGAGACCGGGATGGCCAGCAGCCGCCGTCCGGCCAGGCGGCGGTAGGCGCTGTCCTCGAAGGTCATCGCCTCGGCCGCGCTGGCCGCCACCGAGTCGGCGACCACCGCCCGGTAGGCGGCGCTTGGGTCCTGGGTGACCGGAATCACCGGGTTGAGGCCGAAGGCGAGGTCGGCGTGACGCTCGAAGACCTTGGACCGCTGGCGCTCCTGCAGGATGGCGACCTTCAGCATCGGCAGGGCGCCGGCATCCGGCACCGCCGGCTGCAGCATTGTCGCGAGCACGGCAGGTGTGCGCCGGAGCCCGACGGCGGCCTTTTCCAGCAGCTGGTCGGCCTTGGCGGTCTTCCAGATCGCCCGCAGGGGCTCGATCGAGAGGTAGGAGGAGATCACGTCGTCCAGCAGAGCGGCCCCGGTCGGGGTGCCGGGCTCAAAGGCGATCGTCGTCACGCCGTTCAAGGCCGCCCTGGTCTCCTCGGTGGCGGCTGGATCGTCGAGGTCGCCGAGGGCGGCCCCGGTGAAGGTCAGCGTCAGGCCGGCCAGGCGGCGAGTCGCCCGCAGGGGACCGAAGACGATGGTCGCGTACAGACCCACGAAGGAAGGCGGCGGCAGCGGCTTCTCGGGAACCTGGTAGTCGGCGCTGGCCTGCGGCTGGTCCCGGCCGGCCAGGCCGACCGTGACCGCCCTGCGAGCCGGCCCGTCTGCCGGCGCCCGGTAGCGGAGGCGGTAGCCAGCGCCGATCCAGCTCGCCGCCCGCTGGCGCAGGAGGTCGGTGAGCTTGCCCAGGCTGGCGGGATCGTCGGGGTCAAGCCGGACTCCCCCGCTGGCGGAGACGATCCTGGTCACCGCCGCACCGGCGGGCGGGCCGATCGGCAGGCAGTAGACGGGGACGCCCGTCGCGGCCAGCCGGCGCGCCAGGACGGGCACCACAGCCTGGTCGGTTGTGTCGTCGTCGGTGTCGGCGGCCACGACGATCGCGGTGACGCCCTGGTCGAGCGCGGCCCCGGCCAGGGTGCGCCAGGTCTCGTCCCCGATCACGTATGGCACCGCCGGCAGCGCGGCCGCCAGCGCCTCGGTCAGGGGCAGCGCCCACGCCTTGGGATCAGGCTGGGCGCCGATCGAGACGACCTGGGCGTCAAACGGGGCCGCGGCGGCGGCCGCGGTCACCGCCGCGGCGAGGCGATGTTCGAAGGCGGTCCTGCGCTCCTCCGGCCAGACCGTGGTGACGCTGGGACTGGTGTCGTAGGCGATCAGCACCCGGGGCCGAGGCTGGCTGAGGACGTTCGAGTAGAGGGAGAAAGCGTCCACGGCCTTGCCCTGCTCTTTGACCGTGAACGCCTTGGCGTCGAACCCGTCCACCGGACGCCCGGCGGCGTCGGTGACGGCCACCTGCAGCTCGACCTCCGGAAAGGCGGGGGCGGCGGCCGTGGCCTTCATGCCGGCGGCGCGCCCGACCGCCTGCCTGCGCTCGGCGTCGGAGAGCACCTTGATCGGCCCGTAGGGGCCCTCTACCGTCCCCGCCGGCGAGGGCTGGGCTCCGGCCGGGGCGGGAAAAACGTCCCCCTGCACGGTGATGGGCGAACCCACCACGACCAGGCCGGCCTGCTCCTTGCCCGGCGGCGCCTCCGTCTGCACGCGCAGCAGGGGGAGGCGGACGGGTAGGTTCGGCAGGCCGGATTGCAGGCACGCCTTGGGACCCTGGGCCGGAACGAAGGCCAGGAGTAGCTGCCGGCCGACGAGCGCGTCCGCCGGCCAGCGGCCGCTGACCAGATCGACAAGCTGCCCGCGCGGCGTGCTGCTCCCGGGCGGCGGGTTGGCCAGCGCCGAGATGGTGATGGTGACGCTGGGAGGCGGCTGGGCGCTGGGCGCGTTGCCCAGGCCGGGCGGGGCGGCGTCCGTCACCGGCAGGTCGCCCAGGGCGAACGCGTAACGCTTCTTGCCGCCTTCGACGAAGGCCACCACCGGCACCTGCTTGGGGAGCAGGCTGTCGCGCACGCTGGTCGTCTGCAGCTCCTGGGGCAGCGCAGCCAGGATCGCCGCCACGGCGTCCGGACCCGGGTCGAAGGCGGCCGGCGTCGCCGGTGCCGGCAGGCCGGCCTGGCGCAGCTGGCCCTTGGCCGCGTCAATCCGGGCCTGGTCGGGGGCGAACTCCTGCGCGCGGCGCCGATACAGCTCCCCCAGGCCGATGCCGGCCGGGCGGTCCGCGGACAACACCTGGGCCGGGAAGCCGGCGCGTGTGAGCATCTGGGCCAGCAGTTCGGCCCGCTCCCGCAGCGTGCCCTGGCCTCCGCGCAGCGTGCCCTCGGTGCCCCAGGTCACGGAGTAGAGGGGATCGTCCCGGCCTCCGAGCGGAGGCAGCACCGAGATTCGGTCGCGGACGAACTGGACGATTTTGCCGGCGTCCCTGCCGGCGGCCAGCTCCGCCGAGCGGAAGGCGAGGTGGTCCGGACTGGCGCGGACCGCATCCCTGAGCAGGAGCAGAGCCCGCTCGTACGGACTGGCGCCCGCCGGAATGGAGGGGCTCGGCCGGCCCTGGCCGCTCGCACCCGGGACGCAGCCTTCGAGCAGGGCGAGCAGCGCGGCCGCGTTTGCCGCGACCAGGAAGTCGCGCCGGGAGAGGCGCAGCGGGCCTACGTCGGCGGGCATCGGTAGGTGCCCTTGACCCCCACCTTGGTCTTCGGGTAGCTCGCGTAGGCGATGTCCGGGATGTCGATCGAGCCGGAGATGACGTCCGGGTTGACCACGAATGTGCCGGTGCTGGCGTCGGTCGTGTACCAGCCCTTTTTGGCCTGCTCGTCCTCGACCACCAGGAGAACCTTGTTGCCCGGCAGCGTGCCCGGCCCCGGGAAGTTGCCGATCGACAGCCCGAGCTTGTAAGTCTTGCCGCCGACGACCGGGTAGAGGGTGAAGCCGTAGAGGTGGAACTGGACCGCGTACTTGGGATCGGTCGTGCAGTCGCCTTTCTTGGCCAGCTGCGTCGCGTGGCCGCTGATCTCGCCGGAGAAGGTCAGGTCTATCGCGGCCGCTGCGCCACCGGACTGGCCGCCACCGGACGACCCGCCGCGAGCGGCAGGGCCGCAGCCCAGCAGGGCCACCACCGCCAGGACCACGACCACCCGCCTAGGCATGCTTGCTCGGGCAACGGTAGGTGCCGATCAGCGCCAGCTTGTTGTTGACCTCCCAGGGGATCTGGCAAGACTGTAGCTGGAGGCTGGCGCCGAAGCTAGTGCCGCACGCACCGTCAAGGGTCGCGCCGGCAGGGGCCAAGATAGGCCGACCGACCTCAGTCGAGTTCGGCCAGGTTACCGACTAGTTGTAGGCGTCGACGAGCTGAGACGCCACCCAGTCCGCCGAGGCGGTCGCCCGCTCGTCGAAGGTCTCCTTCTCCTGCTCGCTCATCTACACACCTCCACTCAAAACAGAAAACCCCGCCTCCCTCAAGGGGGCGGGGTTGGAGCCGGCTCTCTTAGAGCGCGCGCCTCCCCGCCCCCGCAAGGGCGAGAATCGCGAGCGCAATCGCCACCTGGCGGGCGCGCATCACCCGGTCAGGCCTCGGCGCCGAAGCCGAGCGGCAGCCGCCGCTCGTGCCCGCACTCGGGGCACTCGAACAGGCCGACCACGATGTCCGGCTGCGTGGCGTCGGAGTGCATCGACTGCAGCTCCATGGGCACACCCGCGCCCTCGTGGCGTTCGCAAGCCGGAGCCTGATCCCAGGTCATGCCTTGAGATTAGTCGCAGGTCAAGGGACAACGCTAGTCGCATCTCTACAAAGAAGTACCGGCTTCCGTTGTAAATTGGTCACAGCATGGCCCGGGCTGAAGCGGAGGTCACCGCACCCACTGTGCGGGAGGCGATGAGCTTCGGCGGCTTCCGCTCCGCGCAGCTGCTCGGTGGCGCCGAGGGCCTCGAGCGGCGAATCGAGTGGGTCCGCATCATGGAGACCCCCGAGAGCGCCGCCCGCCCGGGCGACCTCCTGCTGACCACCGCCTACCCGCTCAAGGACGACCGCCGGGCGCTGCTGGGACTGGTGGGCCGGATCGCAGTCGCCGGCGGCGCCGGGCTGGTGGTCAAGCCGGAGCGCTACCTGCCCGACGGCCTGCCGCCCGAGATGGTCAAGGCCGCCGACCGCCACTCGCTGCCCCTCTTCACGCTGGTCAACGAGGTGTCCTGGGTCGACCTCATGAGCCCGCTCCTGGAGCGGATCATCAACGCCGAGCACTGGCGGCTGAAGCGGTCGATGGAGATCCACCACCGCTTCACGGAGCTGGTGCTGGACGGCAAGGGGGTCAACGAGATCTGCCGGACTCTGGCCGAGCTGGTGGAGAGCGCGGTCGTGGTCGAGGACGCCTCTTTCCACCTCCTGGCGCACGCCGGCGGCAGCGGCGATCCCCACCGCAAGGAGACCATCCAGCGCCACGGCACCCCCTCGCGGGTCCTGTTCGACCCCCAGATCCAGCGCATGCTGGCTCAGGTCAGGGCCCGCCGAGGCCCCACCAAGGTCCCTGCCTTCCCCCACATCGGCATGACCCGGGAGCGCATCATCGCCCCCGTCCTGGCCGCCAACCAGCTGCTCGGCTTCATCTCCGTGATCGACCACCCGGCCCACCAGGAGGAGCTCGCCTTCATGGCCCTGGAGCAGGCGGCGGTCGTGCTCGCTCTGGCCCTGACCAAGGAGCGGGAGGTGGCCGAGGTCGAGAGCCAGGTCCGGGGCGAGTTCCTGGAGGACCTGGTCTCCGGCACCTACGGCGACGAGGCGGCGGCCCAGCGGCGCGCGCGCCACCTGGGCTACCCGCTGCAGGGCGGCCACCTCCTGATGCTGGTCGACATCGACGATTTCCGCGGCTTCGCCCGCGCCCGCCAGCTGAGCGAGGACGCCATCCAGGCCCTCAAGCGCGACTACCTGCGGCGGGTCTCCCAGACCGTCCGAGCCGGGCACCCACGAGCGCTTCTGGCGGCACGCTCGGACAGCGTCTTCGCGCTGGTGCCGGTCGCGAGCGATTCCGCCGAGGCGGCCGGCCGGGCTCAGGCCCTGGGGGTCCAGGTCCGGGAGGCGATCGCCGAGTGGAAGCCTGGGTTCACCGTCTCGGTCGGCCTCTCGGGTCCGATCGAGTCGCCCGACGCCGTGGCCGGCGCTCATCGCGAGGTGCGCTCGGTCCTGGAGTCCCTGGCTCGCTTCCAGCGCTGGAGCCAGGTGGTCACCGTCCCTGAGCTGGGCCTGACCGGGCTGCTGGCCGCGGTCGGAGACGAGCGGCTGGTCGCCTTCGCGCAGAAGCATCTGGGCCGCCTGCACGATCACGACCGCGAGCGCGGGGCCAGCCTCCTGGCGACGCTGCGGGCCTTTCTAGAAACCGGCGAGCAGCAGGCGGCCGCCCGCCGGCTGCGCGTGCATCCGAACACGCTCCGCTACCGCCTGGAGCGGATCCGTGAGATCACGGGCCTCGACCTCAACGACGGAGAGACCCGCCTCAACCTGGCGGTGGCGCTCCGCGTCCACGAGCTTTTGGGGTTGTAGGCGGCTCACAACGCACGCGCGTCAGTTTTGCGCCTGAGGGACTAGGCCGAAGGCCAGCCTCGCCCGTAGGGTTGGCCGCAAGTGCCCCCGACGCGTCTTCCAACACGCTCGGCCTGGCCGGGGGAGCTTCCCTCCAGCCGGGCTGCCTGCGGCATGGGCTTCGTCGCCCTGCCGGGTGCTCCTCCCAGCCACCGCGTGGTCGAGTTGGGGGTCGAGGCCCTGGCCCGGCTCGCCCACCGGGGCGGTCTGGACGCCGACGGCCGGAGCGGTGACGGCGCCGGTCTTCTGGTGCAGGTCCCCCGGCGGCTGTTGGGCGAGGTCGCGGTCGTGGCTCTCTTCGAGTGGGACGAACGAGGGCGGAGCTTGATCGAGGAGGCGCTGGCCGCCGGCGGCCTGCGGCTCCGCGAGTGGCGGCGGGTGCCGGTCGACCCTGACAGCCTGGGCGATCGCGCGCGGGAGACCATGCCCGACCTCTGGCACGGCCTGGTCGAGCCGCCGGAGCTGGACCCCGAAGGCTGGGAGAACGCCCTCTACCGAGCCCGGCGCCGGGCGGAGCGGCGGGCGGCGGCAGACGGCGTTCGCATCTACGTCGCCTCCTGCTCCCACCGCACCCTCGTCTACAAGGGCCTGCTGGCGGGGACGCACCTGGGTCACTTCTACCCCGACTTGCGAAACCCGCTCTGCGAGAGCCAGGTCGCCGTCTTCCACCAGCGCTACTCGACCAACACCCTGCCCGACTGGCGCAACGCCCAGCCCTTCCGGCTGCTGGCGCACAACGGCGAGATCAACACCCTGACCGGCAACCGGGCCTGGATGCGGGCGCGCGAGGCCGAGCTGTTGGAGGAGCTGCGTCCGGTGGTCTGGGCGGAGGGCTCCGATTCCGCTTCCCTCGACAACGTTCTCGAGCTGCTGCGGCGCTGCGGCTTCGGGCTGGCGGAAGCGCTGATGGCGCTCGTCCCGCAGGCCTGGGAGGGCCGCGGCGACCTCAGCCCGGGGGTGCGCGACTTCTACCGCTACCAGTCCACGCGCTTCGAGCCCTGGGACGGGCCGGCGGCGCTGGCCTTCAGCGACGGCCGCTGGGCCGGTGCCGCCCTCGACCGCAACGGGCTGCGCCCGCTGCGCTACCAGGTGGCGCGGGACGGCCTGGTGGTGGCCGCCTCCGAGGCCGGCGTGGTGCCGCTGCCGCCGGCCGAGGTGACCGAGCGCGGACGGCTGGGCCCGGGCCAGCTGCTGCTGGTCGACCTGGAGGCGGGCGAGGTCCTGCGCGAGGCCGAGGCCAAGGCGCGGGTGGCCGGCCAGCACGACTACGGCCTGCTCGCCGACCGGGTTCTGGTCCCGGTGGAGCGACACCACCTGGAAGTGGCTGCCCCGGCCGACCTCGACCGCCACCTGGTCATGCACGGCTGGGGCCAGGAAGACCTGAAGCTGGTCCTGGCGCCGATGGCCGAGACCGGGGCCGAACCGGTCTGGTCGATGGGCGACGACATCCCCATCGCCCCCCTCGGCCGGACCCCGCGCCGGGTCTACGGATACCTGCGCCAGCGCTTCGCCCAGGTCACCAACCCCGCCATCGACCCCCTGCGCGAGCGCTTCGTGATGTCGCTGCGGACGCTGCTGGGCGCGCGGGGACCGGTCCTCGAGCCGGAGGGGGGCGCCGAGCGCGAGCTGGCCCGCCGCCATCACCCGGCGACGCCCGACCATCCCCGCACGCTGCTGGAGGTCGACTCGCCGGTGCTCGGCGACCGCGAGCTGGGCCGGGTGCTGGAGCAAGCGCTGGTCCTGGACGCCAGCTTCGGCGCCGAGGACACCCTGCGGGGCGCGCTGGAGCGGCTGCGCGAGGAGGCGCTGGCCGCGCCGCCCGGCATCCTCGCCCTCAGCGACCGTGAGGCCGGACCGGGCCGGCTCCCGATCCCCATGCCGCTGGCGGTGGGAGCCGTGCACGAGGCCCTGGTGGCCGCCGGCCGGCGGCTGCAGGTCGACCTGGTGGCGGTGGCCGGCGACGCCTGCGACGTCCACGACCTGGCCTGCCTGGTCACCCTGGGCGCCTCGGCCGTGCATCCCTACCTGGCGCTTGGCGCGGCCGGCGAACAGAGCGCCAACGTGCGCAGGGCCCTCGAGCTGGGCCTGCTCAAGGTGATGGCCAAGATGGGCATCAGCTGCGTGCAGAGCTACTGCGGCGGCGGCGTGCTGGAGGGGCTCGGCCTGGGCGCCGAGGTGATGGAGCTCTGCTTCCCGGCGCTGGCTTCGCGGGTCGGTGGCGCCGACCTGGCCGAGCTGGAGGCCGAGCTGCGCGAGCGCCATGCCCAGGCTTGGGGAGAGTCGGCAGCTCTGACCGACTTCGGCCGGGTCCGCTTCCGCCGGGCGGGCGAGCACCACGCCTACAACCCGCCGGCGGTGCGCGCGCTGCAGAAGGCGGCGCGGGAACGGGACGCCGACGCCTACGCCGCGTTCAAAGCGGCCTCCTCCATGGACGGGCCGTCCAGCCTACGTGACCTCCTGCGCCTGCGCGAGCCGGCCGCTCCGGTGCCGCTGGCCGAGGTGGAGCCGGCGGAGGTGATCCGGACCCGCTTCGTCTCCACCGCCATGTCGCTGGGCGCCCTCTCCCCGGAGGCGCACGAGGCGCTGGCGATGGCCCTCGACCAGGCCGGCGGCCGCTCCAACTCGGGCGAGGGCGGCGAGGACCCCGACACCTACGGCGGCGACGGCCCGCGCCGCGACAACCGGGTCAAGCAGGTGGCCTCAGCACGCTTCGGCGTCACCCCCGCCTACCTGAAGCGGGCCGACGAGCTGGAGATCAAGATCGCCCAGGGCTCGAAGCCGGGCGAGGGCGGCCAGCTGCCCGGCCTGAAGGTGACCAGCCTGATCGCGCGCCTCCGGCACGCGCAGCCGGGCATGCAGCTGATCTCGCCGCCGCCCCACCACGACATCTACTCGATCGAGGACCTGGCCCAGCTGATCTACGACCTGAAGGCGGTCAACCCGCGCGCCCGGGTGGGCGTCAAGCTAGTGGCCGAGGCCGGCGTCGGCACCATCGCCGCCGGGGTGGCCAAGGCGCACGCCGACTACGTGCTGATCAGCGGGCACGACGGCGGCACCGGCGCCTCGCCGCTGGCCTCCATCAAGAGCGCCGGGGTCCCCTGGGAGCTGGGCCTGGCCGAGGCGCAGCAGGTGCTGGTGCAGAACCGGCTGCGCGAGCGGGTGAGCCTGCGCACGGACGGCGGCCTGAAGAACGGCCGCGACGTGCTGGTGGCGGCGCTCCTGGGCGCCGAGGAGTTCGGCTTCGGCACCGCGGTGCTGGTGGCGCTGGGCTGCGACATGGCGCGCCAGTGCCACCTGAACACCTGCCCCACCGGCATCGCCACCCAACGCGAGGACCTGCGCCAGAAGTTCGGCGGCCGGCCCGACCACGTGGTCGCCTTCCTCACGCTGCTGGCGGAGGAGGTGCGCGTGCTCCTGGCCCAGCTCGGCGCCCGCACGCTGGATGAGGTCGTGGGCCAGGTCGAGCTGCTGGAGGCCATCCCCTCCCGGCTCGACCTCAGCTTCGTGCTGGCCCCACCCGCCGACCCCGAGGGCCCCCGCCGCCGCCGCTGGGAGCGGAACGGCCCCGCCTCCAACGCCAGCCCGGCCAGCGGCGCCATCGACAACTCGGCCCGGGCCCTGGGCGCCGACCTGCAGCCCTTCGAGCGCCGGTCTTACTGCGGGAGCGCCGGCCAGAGCTTCGGCGCCTTCCTGGGGGCGGGCGCCGAGCTGGAGCTGGAGGGCGAGGCCAACGACTACGTGGGCAAGGGCATGGGCGGCGGCACCATCAGCATCCGGCCCTTCGCCGCGGACGCCGCCTCGGCACCGGTGCTGGCCGGCAACACCTGCCTCTACGGCGCGACCGGCGGCCGCCTCTTTCTGGCCGGGCGGGCGGGCGAGCGGTTCGCGGTCCGCAACTCGGGCGCGGTGGCGGTGGTCGAGGGTGCCGGCGACCACTTCTGCGAGTACATGACCGGCGGGGTGGTGGTGTCGCTGGCCGAGGTGGGATCCAACGCGGGGGCCGGCATGACCGGTGGCGTCGCCTACGTCCGGGGCTTCGGCCAGCTCAACCTGGAATCGGTCGGAGGGCGGCAGGTGCCGCCGGAGGACGAGTCCGAGCTTCGGTCGCTGGTCGAAGAGCACGAGCGCCGCACCGGCAGCCGGTTGGCGGCTTCCCTCCTGGCCGACTGGCAGCGCGCCCTGCCTGAGTTCCGGCAGCTGGTGCCCCTGCCCCGGCTGGCGCCGGCGGCGTCAGAGCCCGGCAGCGGCCCGGACCCGGTCCAGCAGCCGGAGCCCGGCCAGGGAATCTTCGAGGGGGAGCGGCGGGGCTGAGCCGCTGAGCGCGGCGGCCGCGAACTCGTCCACCATCAGCCGGTAGGGGTCATGGGGGTCCTTCCAGGCCGTGAACGGTCGCTCGAGCCGGACCACGTCCGACTCCGTCACCAGCAGCAGCTCCTGCTGCTCGGGTGACTCGAAGCTGCCCCAGACCGAGGCCGTGGCTCCGCCCGGGAAGCCC
>DATGVT010000215.1:0-1502 GCA_035300005.1 Candidatus Acidiferrales bacterium | reverse complement strand
GGTTAGGCGGTAGCTCTGACAGTCTCGGGGTGATCGCCGGGCTGAGCGGCGGTCATGGTGCGTGGCCGCAGCTGGGCGGGCGGATCGAGCAGGGAGCGGCGCAGGTCCTGGAGCTGGCGCAGCCCGGCGGCGGTCATCGTGAAGCCGCGCCAGCCGCGGGAGGCCCGGTCGAGCACGGCCCAGACGAGGGTGAGGCAGCTGGTCTCGCCGGGGAGCCGGCCGATGACCTTGACCCGGCGGCGGGTCTCGCCGAAGGTTCTTTCGATGAAGTTGGAGTGCCGGATCCGCTTGTGGTGCTCGGCGGGGAACCGCAGGTAGGCGGTCAGGCCGGCCCGGTCGGTGAGCAGGATCTTGACCGCGGCAGGGTAGAGCGCCTGGTAGCGGGCGGCGAACTCGCCGATCCGGTGATCGATGATCTCTGCCAGCTTCGGGCCGGGCGGGGTCGTCAGCTCCCCGGTGTCGAAGATCGCCCAGTAGGCGTCCTTGACCTCGGCCTGCATCCCGGCTGGGATCTTGGCAAGGACGTTTCTGGCGCGGTGGACAAGGCATCTTTGGCGCAGGGCCTTCGGGAACACCTGCTCGATCGCGCCGATCAGGCCGGGCGCGCCGTCGGAGATGACCAGCAGCGGGCTGGCCAGGCCCCGGTCTTTCAGGTCGGCGAGGAAGTCGTGCCAGGCGTCGGCGGACTCCCCGGACCCGGGCGCCAGGCCGACGAACGCCGGCTTGCCCTCGGTGGTGATGCCCCAAGCGGCCAGCACCGGCTCGGCCGGGGAGCCGGGGTGCATGCGGAAGAAGCTGGCGTCCAGGAACAGGTAGTCGAGCGTGACGTCATCGAGGCGGCGGGCCGCCCAGGCCTGGTACTCGTCCTTGATGGCCTGGCAGACCGACGACACCGTCGACTTGGAGATCGCGGCCTGGTCGCCGAGCGCGTCAGCCAGGGTGGCCTCAACGTCCCGGACCGACAGGCCCCGGATGAAGGACGCGATCACGAGCGACTCCAGGGCATTGGTCCTGGTCACATGGCTGCCGAACAGGCGGGAGGCGAACGCCTCGGTGGTGCCGCGCAGCTTCGGCCGGGCCAGGGCGACCGGCCCGGCGGTGGTCTTGACGGTCACTTCCCGATAGCCGTTACGGCTGCCGGGCCGGGCGTCCCCGGTCAGCGCGGCGCGGGCGTAGCGGTCCCGGCCCAGGAACTCGGTGACCTCGGCCTCAAGGGCGGCCTGCATCAGCAGCTGCGCGCCGAGCCGGGCCACCTCCTCCAGGATCTCGGGAAGCGGCCGGTCCTGGGCGAAAAGCTCGTCGATGTGGCAGCGGATACGGTCGGTAGGCGATACTCGAACAGACACGGGCGTGGGTCCTTCCTTCGATGACTTGCCGGTCTTGAAGGGGAACCTACGCCTGTCGTCTTATTTACACCCGATCTTGGACGCGACCCCACCGATGGCCGCCACTGGTAGAGACCGATGGCCGGGCCCAAGCCCCGGCACCAAGTGAAGTGGGCC
>DATGVT010000214.1:0-5668 GCA_035300005.1 Candidatus Acidiferrales bacterium | reverse complement strand
TGCGGAAGATGAGCCGGTCGAGCAGCGGCTTGCCCTTGGTCCGGTAGAGGGGGTTGCGCTCGGCCGTGATGTGGTCGGCGGCCTTGAACTCGGTGATCTTGAACGGACCGGTGCCGAGCGGCTTGAAGATGTAGTCACTCTTGCTGACGTCGGCCACGCTCTGCAGCAGGTGCTTGGGCAGCAGCGCGTAGAAGAGGCTGGCGAAAGGCGCGTAGATGCCCTTGTAGTGGACGACCACCGTGCTCGGATCCGAGGTGTCCATGCTCTCGATCTGGTCGTAGCCCTCGCGGCTGGTGACCTTCGGATCCTTGATGACCGACTGCCAGGTGAACTCGACGTCGGCGCTGGTGAGCGGCTGCCCGTCCGACCAGGTGACGCCGGGCAGCAGGTGATAGGTGACGTCCATCTTCTTGCCGTCCGGGCTCAGCTTCACCCCGTTGTTCTTCAGCGAAGGGACCTCTTTGGCAAGGATGGGGACGTAGTCGCCGTCGGGGCCGGGCTTGACCAGGCCCTCGACCGCGGTCTCGAGGACGAAGGTGGCGATGGTCTGCGTCGCGTAGAAGTAGTGGAGGGTGTTGGGCTCCTGCCAGATGGCGATGGTGACGGTGCCGCCCCGGGTGGGGGCCGGGCTGGCGGTGCCGCCGCCGGCCGGGCCGCAGGCGGCGGCGAGGATTGCCAGCGCGACCAGGAAGGCCCGTGCGCGAAGACCCATCTCTAACCCCGCGCCGATCTTATCGCCGCAAAGGCGCGTTGGCGAGCCAGCCCCGTGCTTTCCCGCCGGTCCCTGACCCTGCACTCAGAATCACAGGCGACCGTGGAGCTTTCCCGGGCCCTGGCCGATCTCGAGCGCCGCCGAGCGCATGATTGCCGGCTGGCGCCGGATCGGGCTCTGACGACGCTCACGGAGGCCGCCTCGTTTCTGTCCGAGCGTGGCTTGCTGACCCGCATGCCCGACTCGGCCCTGCCAAGCCTGTTCGCCGCTTGCCATGAGGAACCCGCGCGAACGGGCGGAAGAGGCTTCGACCTCTGGCCGCGAACAAAGTGGATCTGGTCGTTCCAGCTGGCGGCGCAGCCGGGCGCCTTGCTCACCAAGCTCCATCGCGGGAAATCGCTCTATGTCTCAGTGGAGACGGCCCGGGTCTTCGATCCGCTGGTCCGGCACTCGATGGCGGCCGCCGGCGGGGACGACGCCAGGCTGCTCGACCACCTCGGCGAGCACGGCCCGTCGATGACCGACGACCTCTGCCTCGAGCTCGGCTGGGACCGCAAGCGCCTGAAGCGAGCCCGTGACCGCCTGGAGCCGGTCGGGGCGCTAATCAGCGACGGGCTGGTCTTCGAGGACGGCTCGAACTGGTATTTCGCGCCAGTGCGCCGTTGGGATCAGGCCTTCCCGGAGCCGGCGGAGGCCGAGGACCCGATCGCCGCGGCCGTGTCGGCGGGCGTGCGGGCGGCGGTGATCGCGCCGGAGTCGAACGTGCCCACCTGGTTCAGCTGGCCGGTCCCGGTGGGAACCGTGGACCGTCTGGTGCGAGCCGGCCGGCTTGTGCGCCCAGCGCCGGGTTGGCTGGCGTCGGGAGGGCGATCGGCCGGCTGCTGAGCGTCCTGTCTCGGATGGCGGAGGGAGAGGGATTCGAACCCCCGAGGGCTTGCACCCTAACGGTTTTCAAGACCGCCGCCATCAACCAGGCTCGGCCATCCCTCCGCTCGCCCATCGAGTCTAGGGAAGCCAGCGGCTACGAAAACGTCTGGCGCAACAGCGCCGCGGTCTCGCGCGCAACCCTGGCCACGACCTGGAGCGGGAAGGTTTGTGGCTGGTTGCCGGCCAGGGTTTGAAGGCGGTCGAGGTAGGTGGCGGCGGAGGCGAGGTCTCCGGCTGCGCTCGCCGCCGCGGCGGCGCTCAGCAGCTCGCCTGCCTGTCTCTGAAAGTTCGCGTCACCAGCCTGCGGGATGACGTGGCCGAGGGCGGTGGGGTCGGGTCAACCCCCGGAGATGACCTCCAGGCCGCCCATATAGGGCCGCAGGACCTCGGGCACGCCGATCGACCCGTCGGGCCGCTGGTAGGTCTCGATCAAGGCGTCGATCGTCCGCGGCAGGGCCAGGCCGGAGCCGTTCAGCGTGTGCACGAACTGGGGCGGCTTCCCCGGACCCTGCCGGTATCGGAGGTTCGCCCGCCGGGCCTGGAAGTCGTTGAAGACTGAGCACGAGGACACCTCCAGGTACCGCTCCAGGCCCGGGCACCAGGCGTCGATGTCGTACTTCTTGAACTGCGCGAAGCCCATGTCCGCGGTACACATCACCCTCACCTGGTAGTGGAGCCCGAGCCGCCGGAGGATGTCCTCGGCGTCGGCGACCAGCGACTCCAGCTCGGCCAGCGAGGTCTCGGCAGAGACCAGCTTGACCAGCTCCACCTTGGTGAACTGGTGCAGGCGCACGAAGCCGCGGGTGTCCTTGCCCGCCGCCCCCGCTTCGGAGCGGAAGCAGGCGGAGTAGCCCGTGTACTTGAGAGGCAGCCGCTCGCCCTCCAGGATCTCGTTCCGGTGGAAGTTGGTCAGCGGTACCTCCGAGGTCGGGATCAGCCAGAGGTCCTCGCCCTCGACCTTGAAGGCGTCGCCGGCGAACTTCGGAAGCTGCCCGGTGCCCAGCATGGCGCTGCTGTTGACCAGGAAGGGCGCGTGCACCTCCCGGTAGCCGTGCTCCCGCGTGTGGACGTCCAGCATGAACTGAGCCAGAGCCCGCTCCAGCCGCGCCCCCTCCCCGACCAGAAAGGCGAACCGGGACCCCGACACCCGGGCGGCCCGCTCGAAGTCCATAATCCCCAGCGCCTCGCCCAGGTCGTAGTGCGTGCGAGGAGCCTCCAGCGCAGGCTTCGAGCCCCAGCTGCGGACGACGACGTTGTCGGCCTCGCTCTCCCCCACCGGCACCGACTCGTGGAACAGGTTCGGCACCAGCAGAAGCAGCTCGTCCAGGCGGCGCTTGAGCTCCTCGGCCTGGGCCATCTCGAGCTTGGCGTCCTCGCCGACCTCCCTGGCGTTGCTCAGGTCGCCGGCCTCCCGAGTGCGCGCGTATTTCTGCGAGAGCTCCTTCTGCTGCGCCCGCGCCGACTCGGCCACGGCCAGGTGCTGGCGCCACTGCCGGTCGAGATCCAGGATCTCGTCGACCGGCGCCGTCTCCCCCTTGAGGGAGGCCGCCCGCTTCACCTCCTCCGGGTGGCGCCGGATGAACTCCAGCCCGAGCACTACTCGCCGCTCTCCTCGCGCATGACCGGGAAGAGGATCACGTCCCGGATCGAGGCCTGGCCGGCCAGCAGCATCACCAGCCGGTCCACGCCCACGCCCACCCCGCCGGTGGGCGGCAGCCCGTACTCGAGAGCCCGGAGGAAGTCCGCGTCGAAGGGATGGGCCTCCTCGTCGCCGGCCGCCCGGGCTGCCGCCTGGGCCTCGAAGCGTTCGCGCTGGTCCACCGGGTCGGTCAGCTCGGTGAAGCCGTTGGCCAGCTCGCGCCCGGCCGCGACCAGCTCGAAGCGCTCCACGAAACTGGGGTCGTCCTCCCGCCGGCGGGCCAGCGGCGAGACCTCGACCGGGTAGTCGGTGACGAAGGTCGGGTCCCAGAGGTCCCCTTCGACCTGCTCCTCGTAGGCGTCGAACAGCTCCTGCCCGACCAGGACCCGGCCGGTCGCCTCGCGGACCAGCTCCTGCATGCGTGCCCGCCGGTACGGCGGCCGCAGCCGGATCGGGCGCTCCAGGTAGGTGGCGTCCAATGGGCAGCCGGCCGCCTCGGCCGAGGCCACCAGGAGGCCTTCGGTCAGCTCCATCATGTCCCCGTAGTCGCCGTAGGCCAGGTAGGCCTCCAGCATCGTGAACTCCGGGTTGTACTTGGGCGAGAGGCCCTCGTTCCGGAACACCCGGCCGATCTCGTACACGCGCTCCAGGCCGCCCACCACCAGGCGCTTCAGGTGCAGCTCGAGCGCGATGCGCAGGAAGAGATCCCGATGCAGCGCGTTGTGGTGTGTCACGAACGGCCGTGCTCGGCCGCCGCCGGGAAGCTCCTGCAGCACCGGTGTTTCCACCTCCAGGAAGCCGCGCTCGTCCAGGAAGCGCCGCTCGGCCGCGATCACCCGGGACCGGGCTTCGAAGACGGCCTTCACCTCCGGGTTGGCGATCAGGTCCAGGTAGCGCTGCCGGTATCGGATCTCGACGTCCTTCAGGCCGTGCCACTTCTCGGGCAGCGGCCGCAGCGCCTTGCTCAGGAGCTGGAACGCCTCCAGCTCAACGCTGACCTCGCCCTTCCGGGTCCGGAACACGGGCCCGGTCACACCGACGATGTCGCCCGGGTCGAGCTCGAGGAAGCCCTCATAACCTTCCTCGCCCAGCTGGTCACGGCGAGCCATCAGCTGGATGCGGCCGGAGCCGTCCCGGAGGTCGGCGAAGGTCGAGCCACCGTGGGTGCGCTTGCCGATCAGCCGCCCGGCCAGGGTCACCGGCTCCGTCCGCTCGGAGTCGCCCAGCAGCTCCCTCGCCGCGGCGGTCGTATGCGTGCGGTGGAAGCTGCGAGCGTAAGGCTGCCGGCCGCCGGCGCGGATCCTCTCCAGCTTCTGGAGGCGGTCGCGGAGGACGGCGGGCAGGTCTAGAGGTTCAGGTTTGGTTTCCCGCGCCACTTAGCCCGTTAAGGCTAAAGCGTCAGTTCTAGACGACGCGGACGATCTTGACCCGGCTGGTCCCCGCCGGCGCCTGCCACTCGACGGTGTCACCCGCCCGGTGCCCGATCAGGGCCCGCCCCAGCGGCGACTCGTTGGAGATCCGGCCCACCAGCGGGTCGGCCTCGGCCGGCCCCACGATGGCGTAGGTCTCGGTGCCATCCTCCACGCGCACGGTGACCCGGGCGCCCAGGCTGACCACGCCCCGCGGGCGCTCCCTGACCACCTCCTCGATCAGGACCGCGTTGCGCACCATCGCTTCCAGCTCCAGGATTCGGCCCTCGACCAGGCCCTGCTCGTTCTTCGCCTCGATGTACTCCGAGTTCTCGGAGATGTCGCCGAAGTCCCGGGCCGCCCGGATGCGGTCCGCGATCTCGGGCCGCCTCTCGTTCACGAGCCGCGCGAGCTCCTCCTCCATCTTCTGGAGGCCGGCGCGGGAGATCAGGACCGGCTTGTCGTCCATGGAAGCGCCAGATTCTAGCACCGCCCGCTCAGCGGCCGCCTGAACTCCTCAGAGGACGATTTCCTGCTCTTCGGCGGCCGGGAAGGCGATCAGCTCCTTGCCCCCGCCGTGGCGGTGGTTGCCCAGCGCCTGCTCGACCAGGGCGTCGATGTCCGCATCGGAGTGCCCGGGATCGTGATGGACGAAGGCCAGCTGGCTGGCCCCCGCCTCCTGGGCCAGCAGCAGCGCGTCGTCGAAGGTCGAGTGGCCCCAGCCCACGTGGGCCTGGTACTCCTCGACGCTGAACTGGGCGTCGTGCCCGAGCAGGTCGGCGCCCGCGCACCAGTCGACCAGGGACTTCCGGCTCAGCCGCAGCAGCTCACCGGCGGGGCCCGTCTCCTCCAGCGTCACCAGCTCGTTGTCGGTCGCGAAGACGAACACCGCACCGTCGTCCTCGATCCGGTAGCCGTGGGTGACGATGGGGTGGTTGAGCTCGCAGGCCGTCACCTTCATGCCGGCCGCCTCGAAGGTGT
>DATGVT010000213.1:0-8801 GCA_035300005.1 Candidatus Acidiferrales bacterium | reverse complement strand
CGGGCAGGCGTAGACCTCGAAGCCCGGCACCAGCGCGGCCTCGGCGGCGTCGGCGGCAGGCACGAACAGCGACCGGCAGCCCTGGGCCCGGAGCCAGCGGGCCGCCACCAGGACCCCGTCCACGTGGCGGACGGCGCCGTCCAGGGCCAGCTCGCCCAGGAACGCGGAGCCCGGCGGGGCCGCGGCGCCCGACTCGGCCAGGCAGATGGCGACCGCGATCGGGAGATCGAGGCCGCTGCCCTCCTTACGCAGCTCGGCCGGGGCCAGGTTCACGGTCAGGCGCCGGAGCGGGAAGGTGTGGCCGCTGTTGCGGATGGCCGCCCGGACCCGCTCCCGCGCCTCCTTGACCGAGGTCTGGGCGAGGCCCACGACGTGGAAGCCGACCTGGCCCGGGGAGACGTCGACCTGCACCTCGACCCGGCGCCCCTCCAGGCCGCGCAGCAGGCAGGAGTCGACCGCGGCCAGCATGGCCGGACGAGGCTAGGGCAGCGCGTTCTCAACGCCAACTCTGGGCGTTAAGGTGATGAACCCTTGAACGCACGGTCCTGGCTGGCGGCCTCGCTGGTGGCGATCGGGGTGGCGGGCGCGCCCGCTGGCGCCGAGGCTTGCGGGGCGCTGGTCTCCCGCGACGGCAGCGCCGAACTCAACTCCTTCACCGCCCTCCTCGCCTGGGAGGCGGGCAACGAAGAGCTGCTGGTCACGATCGCCTACCAGTCCAACCAGGAGTTCGGCTGGCTGCTGCCGCTCCCCGCGGCGCCGGTCGTCACCGCCGGCAACTCGGTCGGGCTCCGCCGGGCACTCGTGATCAGCACCCCGCCGGCGCCGCCGCACCACGGCTTCGGGTTCGGCGCCGCGGCCCCGCCGGGACCGACGGAGCTGGGCCGGGCCACGGTGGGCGGCTACGAGCTGGTCACGCTGGGTGGCGGCGACGCGCAGTCGGTGGGGCACTGGCTGACCGACCACGGTTTCGCCTTCCACGACCGCCAGGCCGCGGCGGTGCAGTCCTACCTGGACCGGCACTGGGTGCTGGAGGCGGCCCGAGTAGCCCCGGGAGCGCTCGCGGGCCCGGCTCAACTGACACCCGTCCACCTCTCGTTCCGCACCCCGGAACCGGTGTACCCGCTCCTCATCGCCGGCTCCGGCCACGCGACCGCCATTCCGATGACGCTGCTGGTCGTGACCCCTTTCCGCCCGCGGTCGACGACCTTCGCGCAGACCGTGGTCAAGCCCGACGCCTACGGGCAGTTCCCGGCGGCGGGCGATCGCCTGGAGCTTCGCTACTCGGCCCCGCTGGACGCTGACGAGAGAACCACGGTGATGGCCTCAGTCCACGTTGCGGCCGGTTCCTGGCTGACCCGTTACCAGGCCAGCTGGAGCCCGGCCACGCTGAGCTCGGACCTGATCCTGGACGTCGATCCCTCTCAGTCCCGGGTCGACTTCAGCGACCTGATGGCCGCCTACCGCCGGGCCGAGGACGACTCCAACCGCCAGCTGCTCCTCTGGCTGGGGTTTGTGATCGGGGTTCCGGCCCTGCTCGGTTCCATCTTCATCATCGCGCTGACGGTGGTCATCGTTTACCTGGTCACGACACCGCCCGCGGCAGCTCGACGCTGAAACGCGCGGCGACCTCTGCCACCTCGGCCCAGGTCGTCTCCGGGATCGGGATCCCATCCGCCAGCCGCTGGGCGCGCATCCGCAGCTCAGGCTCGCCGGCCACCAGCACCCCGGCCGACCCGGCCGCCGCGGGCACCTCCCCCGCCCCGGCCAGCAGCGCCGCCACCAGCCGCCCGTACTGCCCGGCGTCGCCGAAGGCCGCGGGGTCGATCGCGCAGACGAAGACCCCGGCCAGGAACGGCTCGCCACCGGGAGCCGCGGTCCCGCCCTGGGACGGGGCCTCGTCGCCCACCATGGCCAGGCCGCCCAGCAGGGCCGAGGCCAGCGCCAGCCCGTAGCCCTTGTGGCCGGCCACCTCGCCTCCCACCGGCAGCAGCGTGCCGCCCTCGTAGAGGTCGGCCGGCGAGCGGGAAGCGCGCCCCTCGCGGTCCAGCAGAACCCCCGGCGGCAGCTCCTTGCCGGCCGCCAGCGCCACCCGCACCTTGCCCTCCGCGATGGCTGAGCTGGCGGCGTCGAAGATGAATGGCGGCCGCCCCTGGGCCGGGATGCCGATCGACCAGGGGTTGGTCCCCAGGAAGCGGGCCGCGCCCCCGAAGGGCGCCACGCTGCCGTAGCCGTGGCCGGCGATGCCGACCGTGACCAGGGAGACCAGGCCCTTCTCGGCGGCGCGCTCCGTGTACTCGCCCAGGCGGCCGATGTGCATCGAGTGGCGCACGGCCGCCGCCGCCAGCCCGTGGCGCGGCGCCGTCCGCACGCACCAGTCCAGCGCGACCGCGGTCGAGTGCTGGCCGAAGCCGTGCTGGGCGTCGACCAGAGCGGTGGCCGCGCGGGTCTCCTCCACCACCGGCTCCGCCGCCGGGTTCAGCCGGCCGGAGGCCAGCTCGCGCGCGTACTGCGGGATCCGGAGCACGCCGTGCGAGTCGTGGCCGCTCAGGTTGGCCCGCACCAGATGGCGCGCCGTCTCGGCGGCGGCAGCCGGGGACGCGCCCCAGGCCCCGAAGAGGGCGGCGCAGAAGCGCTCCAGCGGCTCGGCCGCGATCAGGAGAGCCGCGGTTCTGGCCTCCAGGTGCCGTCCGGCTCCAGATAGCCGGCCGGCTGCTCGGGCTCGTGGCCGAGGATGACCAGCCAGCGGTGGGCGGCCGCCTCCTCCAGCAGCCTGGCCTTCTCCTGCAGGACCCTGAGCACGTCCAGGTCGGCACCGTTGGTCCAGGTCAGCTTCAGCTGCGGCCGCAGCGTGATCAGGTCGCCCGTCATGGCGCAGGCGAGGTCGCCGGCGCGAAAGATGGGCACCACGCTGCCCGGCGTGTGGCCGCCGACCCAGCGCAGCTCGACGCCGGGCAGGATCTCGGCGTCGCCGTCGAAGAGCTCGAAGAGGCCGGCGTCGCCGACCGGCGTGATGTCGTCCGCGTAGTAGCCGGCGCGGCTGCGCGGGTCGGGGTCGAGCGCGAACTCCCACTCCAGCCTGTGCGCGAAGTGCTTGGCCTTCGGGAACGTCAGCTGGAGATGACCCTCGGCGTCGCGCCGCGTCATGCCCCCCGCGTGGTCCCAGTGCAGGTGGGTGCTGAGGACGACGTCCACCTCGTCCGGACGCACGCCCAGCCGGCGCAGGCCGTGCAGCAGCCCTTCGGGCTCGCGCAGGCGCACCTGCCGCGCGCGCTTCTCGGGCAGCTTGGTCCCGATCCCCGTCTCGCAGACGATCACCTTGCCGCGGTGACGGATCACCGCCCCGACGCAGGAGCAGTCGACCAGGTTGTCCCCGTCGGCCGGCTTCTGCTTCTCCCAGAGGACCTTCGGGATCACCCCGAAGGTCATGCCGCCGTCGGACTTCCAGCCCCCGGCCACGAACAGGTGAAGCTCGAAGTCCCCCAGCTTCATCTGTCGGATATAGTCCCACCGACGCGGTGGCCGACGCCGAGATTGTCACGCGAGGCCTGACCAAGGACTACGGCGGCGGCCGGGGACTCTTCGGGCTCGACCTGGAGGTCGCCGACCGCGAAGTGTTCGGCTTTCTGGGGCCGAACGGCGCCGGCAAGACCACGACCATCCGGCTCCTGATGGGCATGATCCGCCCCACCGCCGGGTCGGCCTTCGTCCATGGCCTCAACTGCCAGAAGGACGCGGTCAAGGTCAAGAAACGCGTCGGCTACCTCCCCGGAGAGCTGCCGCAGTTCGGCGGCTTGAAGGGCGCGGAGGTGGTCGCCCTGTTGGCCGGCCTCCGGGGCGGGGTCGATCGCCAGCGGGTCGCTAGCCTGGCCGAACGCTTCGATCTCGACCTCGGCCGCCGCTTCCGCGAGTACTCGCGCGGCAACAAGCAGAAGCTGGGAATCCTGCTCGCATTCATGCACCGGCCCGACCTGTTGATCCTGGACGAGCCCACCGGCGGCCTGGACCCGCTCAACCAGCAGGAGTTCTACCGGCTGGTGAAGGAGGCCCAGAACGATGGCGCGACCGTCTTCCTCTCCTCGCACATCCTCTCCGAGGTCGACCACGTCTGCGACCGGGTGGGCATCATCCGGCGGGGACGCCTGGTGCGCGTCGCCCAGCTCGAGGAGCTGCACCACATCCGCGTCCACAAGATGGAGGTCGAGTTCGCCGCCGGGGTTCCGGCGGAGGCCGTCCGCGCGGCGACCGGGGTGGAGAACGTGGAGGTCGGCGACCGCCGGCTGACCTGCACCGTGCGCGGCAGCTTCGACGACCTGATGCACGCGTTGGGGACGGCCACCGTCCTCAACCTGACCAGCCACGAGCCCAGCCTGGAGGAGGTCTTTCTCACCTACTACAAAGACGAGCTCCCGGAAGCGCCGGTTCCCGCTTCGACCGTCCGCGCCTGATGTTCTGGATCGCGCTTCGATCCCAGGCCTGGGCCATCCTGGGCTGGGGCGGCTTCCTGTCCCTCTTCGCGACCCTGATGGCGGCCTCCTACGGGCGCATCGCGGCCACCAGCTCAGGCGATGCCGCGACGCTCGCCCAGGCCCTCGCGAACGTGGGCCGGCAGGCGGGCCTTCTGCTGCCGCTGCCGGAGCGCCTGGACACCCTGGGCGGGTTTCTCCAGTGGTTCCTATTCGGCTACTTCCCGCTCTTCCTTGGCATCTGGGCGATCATCGCCGGCACCGGGGTGGCGCGCGGCGCCGAGGAGCGGGGCCTAGTCGAGCAGTGGCTCAGCACCGGGCTCCGGCGCTGGCGGCTCCTCGGCGAGCAGATCGCCGCCTTCGCGGTCGCGCTGGTTCTGGCCTGCCTGTTGGTAGAGCTGGTGACCGAAGCCGCGGCCCGGCTCAGCGGGGCCGGGGAGATCCCGCTCGGCAGCCTCTTCCTGAAAGGCCTGGCCGCGGTCCCTCCCTGCCTCTTCGTCTTTACGCTGGGCCTGCTCACCTCCAGCCTGGTGGCCACGCGCCGCAATGCGTTGGGCCTGGCGGCCGTCGGCTTCGGCGCGCTCTTCGTCCTGAACGGCCTGGGCCGCGTGACCGACTGGGCGAAGCCGCTGCGCTGGCTCTCACCCTTCTACGCGTACGACCGCAGCGACCCGCTGGTGCCCGGGGGTCATTTCGACCTGCTCTCGGCTCTGGTTGTGCTGGCCGCCACCGCCGCCCTGGCCGCCCTGGCCGCCTGGGCCTTCGCGAACCGGGACCTGGGCGCCACCATCATCCGCCGGCGGTCCGAGAGGGGTCCCCAGCGCCTGCCCACCCGCAATCCGCTGCTCGCGCTGCCCGCCCTGCAAGCGGTCTGGGAGCAGCGCGTGGGGCTGGCCGTGTGGAGCGCGGCCATCGGCGCCTACGCCTTCTTCTACATGAGCACGGTTCGGCCATTCGTCGGTATGTTCAGCTCCGGCGATCGGTTCATGAGCCTCCAGGCCAGGGTGGCCTTCGGCTTCGGACCCCGGGACGCCGTGGCCGCCTTCGTCGGCACCAGCTGGTTTGGCGCGGCCGGGGTCCTGCTCGCGGCCTTCGCGGTGACGCAGGTCTCGCGTTGGGCGAGCGAGGACTCGGAAGGCCGCCTGGAGATGCTGCTGAGCGCCGGCGTCCCGCGCTGGCGGGTGGTGCTGGAGAGGCCGCTCAGCCTGCTCCTGGCGGCGGCTGTGATCCTGGCCTTCATGAGCGCGACCATCTGGGCTGGGTCGCGGGCCTACGACCTCCACCTGAGCACTCGCGGGCTGGTCCTGGCCTCGCTCATGATCCTTCCGGTGACGCTGGCCTTCGGCGCGGCCGGCTCGGCCCTGGCCGCGTTCCGGCCCCGCGTGGCGGTGGTCGCTCTGGCCGCCGTGCTGCTGGTCAGCTACATGATCCCCTACTCGGCGGCGCCCATCTTCGCGCCCGACCAGCCGCCCGACTGGTTCCTCCGGCTCTCGGTCTTCAAGCTCTACGGGATCCCGCTCACCGACGGCGTGGACCGGGGCGGTCTCTACACCCTGGTGGCGATCAGCGCCCTCGGCCTGGCCGTGACCCTGGTGGCGATGCAGCGCCGGGAGGTCGGCCGCTGACTTACGCAAAGTAGCCGCCCGGCTCTTGATAGCGTTAGACTCCAGCGCCATGCCGAGGTCGATGTGGAAGGGCGTCGTCAGCTTTGGAATGGTCTCCATCCCCGTCCGCCTCTACATCGCGACCGAGTCCAGCGCCAAGATCTCCTTCCGCCAGCTCTGTCCAGAGCACCATTCCCCGATCCAGTACAAGCGCTGGTGCCCCCGGGGCGAGCACGAGCTGACCTTCGGCGAGGTCCTGCGCGGCTACGAGATCGGCAAGGACAGCTACGTGATCGTGGACGACAGGGACCTCGACAACATGCCGCTGGCGACCGCCCACTCGATCAACATCGAAGAGTTCGTCCCCACCGACGACATCGAGCCGGGCCTCTACTTCAAGTCGGCTTACTACATGGAGCCGGAGGAGCTGGGCAAGAAGCCCTACCACCTGCTGCGCGAGGCCCTGGAGGCGACCGGCAAGACGGCCGTGGCCAAGATCGCGCTTCGCGAGCGCGAGCACCTGGCGGCCCTGAAGCCGGTCAACGGCCTGCTGCTGCTGAACACGCTCAACTGGCCGGACGAGATCCGTTCGGCGGAAGGCCTCAAGGGCCTGCAGGGTGAGGTGAAGATCAGCCCCAAAGAGCTGGAGATGGCGAAGACGCTGGTCGAGAACCTGGCCGACAGCTTCGACCCCGAGCGCTACAAGGACGAGTACCGCGAGGCGCTGATGTCGGTGATCAAGGCCAAGGCCGAAGGCCAGGTGATCGAGGCTCCCGAGGTCCGCGACGAGCCCAAGGTGATGGACCTGATGGAGGCCCTGCGGGCGTCGGTGGAGGCGGCCAAGAAGCAGAAGGCGGCCCGGCACGAGGAGGCGGCCCCCCGGCGGGCGGGGCGGCGCAAGGCCAGCTAAGACCTTCATCCCCTCCCTACCCCCGGCCCCGGCGGGCGGCTAACCGGCGCCGGCCCCCAAGGGGGGAGGGTCGACGCAGGGATAAGCTTCGGCCGTGACCGTCGACCAGCTCCAGATCGAGCTGGGTGGATTCCCGACCGCGGTGCGCCCGATGCAGGCGGTCTCCGCGGAGGCCCCGTTCAGCTCCGACGACTACCTCTTCGAGGTCAAGTGGGATGGCCTCCGCTGCGTGCTCTTCAGGAGCCCCGACGGCGCCCTGCGGCTGCACGACCGGGGGCTCCACGACCTCACCGAAACGCTGCCCGAGGTAGTGGGCGCGGCCGCCCAGGTGGCTCCCGGCAGCGTCCTCGACGGCGAGCTGGTCGCCACCGACAGCGAGGGCCGGCCCGACTACCACCTGCTCCGGCGGCGCCTCAGCGGCGGCCGCGAGCTGGCCGACGAGATCCCGCTCGCCTACCTCGCCTTCGACGCCCTCTACCTGGAGGAGAAGCCCCTCCTCCGCCTGCCCCTGCAGCGGCGGAAGGCACGGCTCCGGAAGGCGGTCGTCGGCGGCGGGCACGTCTTCGTCCCCGACCACATCGCCGCCGAGGGGGTCGAGCTTTTCGAGGCTTGCCTGGAGCGGGGCCTGGAGGGCGTGGTCGCCAAGCACCTCCAGAGCCCGTACGTGCCCGGCCAGCGCAGCCCCTTCTGGCTGAAGGTCAAAGCCGTCAAGTCAGACGACTTCGTCGTCCTCGGCTGGACCCCCGGCCGCCCCTTCGGGGCGCTGCTGGTCGGCTACCACGAAGAGGGCCGGCTGCTCCCCTGCGGCGCCGTGGTCGGCGGCTACGACCAGGAGGCCGGCCGCGCGCTGGTGGCGGCGATGGCCGAGCTGGAGACCGACCGCTGCCCCCTGGACCCGGAGCCGGTGATCACGGCGCCGGTGCACTGGTGCCTGCCCGAGTTGGTGGTCTCCGTCCGCTATTCGGAGTGGTCGCCGGACGGCACCCTGCGCTTCCCGATCTACAACGGCCTCCGGCCGGAGGTGCACCCGGCCGAGTGCGTCCGCCACCGCCCGCGGGTCGTTATCGGCGGCCGGGTCAAGCCCGGAACCCTCGCCTACGACCTGACGCGCTTTCCTTTTTGAGCCCTCGTCCCCTCCCTAGCCTCCCCTGAAGGGGAGGGGCGTGAGCTAGAAGGGGTCCTCGATCACGTCGGCCGACCGGACCGAGCCGTCGGCGTCCATCAGCAGCGACACCACTACGTAGTGGATCGGTCCCCGCCACTCGGCCAGCGCCCGGTACTCGGCGGCCGCCCGCTCCAGCGCCCGCCGCTTGCGCGGGCCCACAGCCTCAAGGGGCGCCCCCAGCGCGTCCGAGCGGCGGGTCTTGACCTCCACCACGACCAGCTCCGACCCCCGCCGGCAGACCAGGTCGATCTCCCCCCGGCGGGCCAGGAACCCCGCTCCCAGCACCCGGTAGCCGCGGCCGCGCAGGAGCTCGGCGGCGACCTTCTCCCCGGCCGCGCCTAGGCTTCGGCTGCGACCCGCTCTCTGAACGGCGCCCACGACACCCGGTGGATGGGGCTGGGCCCCAGCAGTCGGATCGCCTCCCGGTGGGCGGCGGTGGCGTATCCCTTGTGGACCGCGAAGCCGTAGCCGGGGTAGACGCGGTCGAGCTCGATCATGATCTGGTCGCGGTGGACCTTGGCCACGATGCTGGCGGCCATGATCGAGGCGCAGGTGCTGTCGCCCCTGACCACCGCCAGCTGGGGCAGGGGCGTGTCGGGCACGTCCCAGGCGTCGACCAGCAGGTACTCGGCCGGGATCTTCAAGCCGGCGACCGCTCC
>DATGVT010000212.1:0-2442 GCA_035300005.1 Candidatus Acidiferrales bacterium | reverse complement strand
GCGGACCAGAACGACGGGCAGCCAGTTCACGTTCGCCGCCAGCACGAAGAAGAGCACGGTCTGGGCCATGATCGTCGCCCGCAGGGTGCGCACCTTCCAGAGCCCGAGGAAGGTTCGCAGGTTGGCCGCCTTGACCGTCTTCAGGCGGGGACCGGCTTTCTCCGATGACCCGCGCAGCGGTTCCCTGAGCGTGAATGCCAGGATCGCGAAGATCAGCCCCGGCACCAGGGCCATGAAGAACGCGTACCGCCACCCGAAGTACTCGGCGATGAAGCCGGCGCCGATGAAGCCGACCGCGATGCCGAACGCGGTCCCCGCGCCCCAGATCGACATCGCCCGCGCCCGCGAGCTCTGGGGGAAGTAGTCCGCCACCAGGGAGGTGCCGGCCGGGTAGTAGCTCGCCTCCCCGATCCCCACCACCGCCCGCGACAGCAGCAGCTGCCAGTAGCTGCCGACAAAGCCGGTCACCACCGTGGCCAGGCTCCAGATCGTGACGCCGACGCCGATCACAGTCCGGCGGATGCCGCGGTCGGCCCAGAAGCCGAAGGGCAGGGCGGCCACTGCGTAGACGAGCAGGAAGGCCGTGGCCAACGCCCCCAGCTCGGTGTCGTTCAGGCGGAACTCTTTCTGCACCACCGGAGCCACGGCGGTGAGGATGAAGCGGTCCATGTAGTTGAGGAAGTTGATGCCGACCATGACGCCGAGGACGTAGAGGGGGTAGCCCTTCGGCACGGGGCCATTATCGGCCGGCCGGCCGAGGTGGTTTGGGTAGCATTGGGGGGTCCTCTCTCAGGGCATGGGTCGGCAAAGGGCACGTGGCGAGCCCAACTGCCTGTAAAGCAGCCGCGAAAGCTGTGGGGGTTCGACTCCCTCCCGGCCCACCAGCTCCGATCGCAATTCGACACGCGCAGGACGGGGGCGAGCTTGACTGTTCAGGTGCTGATCGGGCTGCTGCTGGTGGCCGGCCTTCTGGTCCTGGCCGGCGTCGCCTACAACCGCCTGGTCGCCCGCCGCAACCGGGTCGACTCGACCTGGAGCGACGTCGACGTGCTCCTGCGCCGGCGCCACGACCTGGTCCCGAACCTGGTCTCGACGGTGCAGGGCTACGCCGGCCATGAGGCAGGCGTGCTGCGCCAGGTGGCGGAGGCCCGAGCGGGCGCGCGGGCGGCCCAGGGGCCGGCGGCGCGAGGCGACGCCGAGGCCTCGCTGGGCAGCGCCACGCGGAGCCTGGTGGCGGTCGCCGAGTCCTACCCGGACCTGAAGGCCAGCCACTCCTTCGTCGAGCTCCAGGAGCAGCTGACCGCGACCGAGGACGGCATCGCGCACGCGCGTCAGTTCTACAACGACGCCGTTTTCGCCTACAACACGGCCGTGCAGACCCTGCCGACCAGCCTCCTCGCCGTCCCACTCGGCTTCCGGCTGCGGCAGTTCTTCCAGGCGACCGCCCCCGAGCGCGCCGCCACACCGCTCGGACCTTGACCGCCGAGTCATGGGGGCTGGCCGCCAGCCTCGCGCTGAGTGGAGTCTTCTTCCTGCTGGCGGCCTACGTCGCCCTCACCCGGCGGCCACCCGTCCCGCAGGTGCCGGCCGCCACCTCCGACCTGGGACCGGAGACGCCGGCGGTGGCCAACCTGCTCGCCAACGGCGGCCGGCTGACGCCGGACGCGGTGCCGGCGACGCTTCTCGACCTGGCCGCCCGCCGCCTGGTGGCGATCGAGGAGGCCGGACCCGGCGCCTACGGCTGCCGCCTCGGCAGCCGGCCGCCCGCCGCCCTCAGCGCCTATGAGAGCAGGGTCTTCGAGCTCCTCCGCCGCCAGGGGAGCGATGGAGGCCTGGTTCCCGCCCAGGCGCTCACGACGGGTCCCGCGGAGCAGGCGCGCGGCTGGCTGCGGGGCTTTGAGGGCGAGGTGGTGGCGGAGGCGAGAGGGGCGGGCCTCTGCGAGCCGCGCTGGCCGCCGGGCCTGATGATGGCGCTGGCCGGAGCCGCTCTGGGCGCGCTCGCGCTCGCGGTCTCCTCCGGCAGCTCGGACCACCCGAGCAACCTGCAGATGGTCGCGATCGGGACCTCGGCGCTGGCCCTCTTCGTGCTGGCGCGGGCCTTCAGCGACAAGCTGCAGATCGTCACCCGGACCGGCCTGCCCGCCCAGGCCCGTTGGCTGGCCCTGCGGCGCTACCTCCACGACGACGAGGTTTTCGCCGGCCTACCGCCCACCGCCGTCGCGCTGCGCGACCGCTACCTGGCCTACGGCGCCGCCCTCGGCGTGGCGGCCGCGGCGGTGCGGGCGATCCCCATGGGGGCGGAGAACGACCGCCGGGCGTGGACCAACTATGGAGGCCGGTGGCAACAGGTCGCGGTGACCTATCCCAGGGGCTGGCCGCCAGGCTGGGGAGCGACGCCGCGCGGAGCCGCCGCCGCCGCGCTGAAGGTGGGCGGGATCGGGG
>DATGVT010000211.1:0-2154 GCA_035300005.1 Candidatus Acidiferrales bacterium | reverse complement strand
GCTACCTGTTCTCCCGCCGCGGCCTGTGGGTCCTGAACACCCCGTACCGCCGGCTCCTGTCGGCGGCTGAGATCACGGCGGCTGACCGGGTGCTGGACGTCGGATGCGGCCTGGCCAGCCTCTTGATCGCGCTCGCCGAGCGCATCCCGTTCCAATCGCCGGCGATCGGGATCGACGTTTCCGACGAGCTGATCCAGCAGGCGGCGCGCGAGGTGCGCCGCGCCGGCCTGGAGGACCGGATCACCGTTCTGGCATCGCGGGCCACCCGTCTGCCGTTTGCCGACGGCGCCTTCGACGTGGTGTTCAGCTCGCATGTCATCAAGCACCTCGACGACCAGTCCCTGGGACAGGCCTTCGCGGAAATCGCGCGCGTGTTGAAGCCGGGCGGCCGCTTCCTCTTCTGGGAATTCCGGAAGACCCCGCGCTCGGCCCTGCTGTTCTGGTCGGCCCGGACCACCGGCCTGCCGCCGCCTTTCCAGCTGCGCACCGACGAGCAGCTTCGAGCTGCCCTGGACCAGGCAGGCTTCCGGCAGATCCGCCGGATCTCAACCGGGTTCTTCCTGATGCCGCCCGTCCCCCGGACCGCGTTCCTGGCGACCAAAGCTCTCGATTAAGCTCCCTCCCCCAACCAGATGTCCCCTCACGGGAGGGGCAGGGGAGGGTGCCGCAGGCGGATGGCGGGAACGTTAGATGTCCCCTCCCTCCAGGGAGGGGTAGGGGAGGGTGTCGCAGGCGGATGCCGGGAACCTCCCCGGCCCCCCAGCTGTATGAGGGGGTGGAGGTGGTCCACATGCGCTTGCACCCACTGGCCGTCGTCGCCGTTCTGGCGCTCGCCGGCTGCGGCTACCGCGATACGACTTCAGTCAATCCACCGGTGAGCAGCCCGGCCGATTTCATGATCTACGTGCAGGGCGCATCCCAGGGCCACTCGGCAGGCCAGATCAAGCAGGTGCCTTTCGGCACCCCTGCGCCAGGCTGGTCAACCCTGTACATGGTCGTCGATGGGCCCGGCGGCAGCACGCTGAGGGCGCTCGACGTCAAGTCGGGCGCGGTCCTCCGCGAGGCGCACCTCGATGCGAAGTACCAACTGCCCACCAGGGGCTACGCGGGAAAGCCCGGCGGGTTGTCCGAAAACGGCCAGTGGCTGGTGCTGCGCCACCAGGAATCCGGTCGCTCGAACTTCCTGGTCGTGGGGACCGACTTCACGGGTACTCCCCGGCGCGCCGACCTGATGGGCGATTTCGAATTCGATGCCGTCACTAATGACGGGCGGCGCCTTTACCTCGTCGAGTACACCTCCGCCGACCATATGCTCTACCAGGTGCGCCAGTACGATCTGGCCGGCGGCTACCTCGACCCCCATGTCGTGGTGGACAAGACGTCCGGTGCCCTCGCCATGAGTGGCGTTCGGCTCACCAGCCTGGCGTCCCGCGGGGGGCAGTACGTTTACAGCCTGTACGTCAACGGCCGTCGCGGCCCGTTCATCCACGCCCTCGACACGGCCAATGGGTTCGCGACCTGCGTCTTCCTGCCCCGGGCGACGTCGACCCGTGACCAGGAGCAGCGGTGGGCGGAAGTGATCAGTCCGGATGGACAAACGTTGTATGCCGTCAATGGATCGCTGGGGCTCATCACCAAGATGGACATCTCGGAGTCCTTCGCCAAGATCCTCCGCACCAGCACGTTTGAGACGATCCGCGCCGCCACCCGCCCAGCCGTTGCGGACGCCTGGGTGACGTCGGACGGGGGGACCCTCTTCACGACTGCTGACCGAGGCGTGATCGCGATCGACACGGACTCAATGGCCGCCCGAGCCAGATACCTCACCGACTCGACCGTCGACGAGCTGGCGCTCAGCCCGGATGGCGGCTGGCTCTTCGCCATCGACGGCGCGCTGGGCAAGGTCTACGAGCTCAACGCAGCGACCGGCGGCCTTTCCCAGCAGATCACCGGCCTGGTGATGCCGGCTCACATCGTGGGCGTCCAGCACCTTTAAGCCCGAATCTACCGGGGTAAGCCGTACGATGGCCGTCGCGTGCGAGGCAAGGCGGTCGTTGAACACAACCGGCGCATGTGGGAACGGCTGGCCCGGGCTGGGATCCCGTACACCCGGCCTCAGGGCCGGCCGCCCAAAACTCCGGCCGCTCTCCGGCG
>DATGVT010000210.1:0-6294 GCA_035300005.1 Candidatus Acidiferrales bacterium | reverse complement strand
CTGCAGGGGACCGCCATGAACCTCAAGGTGGTCGCCGACCGCCGGGGCCAGCGGCAGGCCGCGTCCGCGCTGGCGCAGGTCCGAGTGGCGGCGCAGGACCTCTCTGCCATCAACACCGCCGTGGCCGCCGCCCGCGACAGCGCCCCCAAGACCCCCGGAGCCGCCGACAAGGCGGCTCAGGTCGCGCTCAAGAACGCACTCAAGCTGGTGCCCAGCGAGCGGGTCCACACCGACGTGAGCTGGCTGGGCACGACGCCGAACAGCACCTATACCCGCCTCGCCCAGTGGGCGACCGGCAACGGCACCATGTTCATGCTCTTCGCGGCGGTCGCGCTGGCCGCACTGCTGGCGCAGGACCGGCGCGAGGGCCAGCTGCGCCGGCTGACCTGGACCCGGCTCCGCTTCTCGGAGCTGATGGTGGGTAAGTCCGTCGCCATCCTGCTGCTCAGCTCGGTGACGATCGTGCTCATGATCGCCGAGTCCGCCCTCTTCTTCGGGATGAGCCTGGGACCGTCGGTGCCGCTGCTGGCGCTGATCGTGTCCGGCGTAGCGGTCGCCGCCTGCGGCTACTCCATCCTGATGCTGGGGGTGGCACGCGTGAGCCCGGCCATCCACGGCATCGGCGTCACGCTCACCCTCGGCATGTCCGCCATCGGAGGCAGCTGGTGGCCGCAGGAGACCGAGGCGCCGCTGCTGCGCCAGATCGGCCACGTGACCCCCAACGCCTGGGCCGCCGACGCTTTCCACTCCCTGCTCTTCTTCGACCGCCTGGACAGCAGCGTGTACGTGCCGGTGCTGGTGCTCTTCGGGCTGGGCCTGGTGCAGGCCCTGGTCGGCAGCTGGCTCTTCAAGCGGGCGCTGAGGGCCGGCTGATGTCGGAGCCCGCGGCCGAGGCGGCCGAGGCGGTTCCGGCGGGCCCGGTCCTCAGCGCTCCCACCCAGGCGGTCCAGGCGGCGCCCCTGCTGGAGGCGGCCGGCCTGGTCAAGGTCTTTCCTCCGCGCGGGGGGCAGCCGGCCCGCAAGGTGGTCCAGGGCGTCGACCTCCAGGTCAGCCCCGGCGAGGTCTACGGGCTGATGGGACTGACCGCGGCCGGCAAGTCAACCCTGGTCGGGATGCTCGCCGGCCTCCTGCTCCCCACCGCCGGATCGATCAGGGTCAACGGCGCCGAGGCGGGCCCGCGGCAGGTGCGCGACTCGGTCGCGCTCGCGCTGGGCACCGACCACGGCTTCTACGACCGGTTGACGGTCGAGGACAACCTGCGCTTCTTCGGCGTTCTGCTGGGCCTGGAGCCGGCCGCGGCCCGGGAGAAGTCCAGGGAGGTGATCGAGATGGTCGGCCTGCAGCGGGCGGCCGACCACGCGTTCCTCCGCCTCTCCAGCGGCCAGCGGCGGCAGATACACCTGGCGCGCGCCCTCCTGGTGAAGCGGCCGCTCCTGATCGCCGACGAACCCACCCGCGGCCTGGACCCGGCCACCGAGGAACGCATCGTGAAGCTCTTGACGCGCGTCAAGAAAACCGGCCAGACGATGCTGCTGGTGACGCACGACGTGCACCTGGCGTCAATGCTTTGCGACCGGATCGGCATCCTGGAGTCGGGCCAGATCATCCGAGAGGGCACGCCGCTCGAGCTCATCCACCTGCTTTCGGCGACCCGCATCTTCATCCGCTTCCACGAAAAGCCCTGGAAGTGCGTCAAGCGCTTCCGCGAGATGCCCTGGTTGACTGAGCTGCACACGCACGACTTCGACGTCCACCTCTACACCCACGACCCCGAGCACGACATCAACGACGTCGTCAAGATCCTGGTCGACGTGGGCACGCCGGTCGCCGACATCGACGTCCCCATGCCGGGCCTGGAGGAGGTCTTCCTGAAGCTGGTCGCCGAGCGGAAGCACCAGCAGCAGGCGAAGGAGGCCGGGGCGGACTGACGTGTACGTGCTGCTGATGATGTTGAAGCGGATCTTCGCGGGACACAGCCCCTTCCGGCTGACGGCGATCATGACCGCGGGCAACATCGCCGTCGGGGTCGCGTCCTTCTACTACATGCAGGTGATCGTGGGCTCCAACCCCGGACTCCGAGGCGAGGTTTACAAGCTCTACGGCGGGCCGGCGGGATTCATGGCCGTCGGCGTCTCCCTCAACGCGCTGCTTACGATCGGCGTCAACGCGGTCGCGCGCTCGATCAAGGACGAGCGGAGCCAGGGCACCTTCGGCTTCTGGACGATGTGCCGGCGGCCGATCGTCTCCCTGGTGCTGCAGTCCTCGCTGGGAGAGTTCCTGCTGGCCGGGTTCAACGCCATCGTCACCTTCACCGTCCTGGTCCTGGTGTTCCGAGTCCACTTCGACATCAACATCCCGGCGGCCCTGCTCGTGGGCCTGGTCGCCGTCCTCTGTGCGACCGGCGTGGGACTGGCGGCGGCCGGCATCTACGTAGGCGGTGGGGGCGGCCGCAACCCGGTGCTCTGGGCCTGGGGGCTGGCGACCAACTTCATGTGCGGAGTCTTCGTGCCCATCGAGGTCTTCACCAACCCGATCCTGCGCGTGCTGACGCACATCGTCCCCAACACCTACGTGCTGCTCGCGATGCGGGGCGCCGTCCTGCGCAACCAGCCCGTCACCGACCCCGCCCTGCTGAGCCAGCTGCTGTATCCGGCCGTCTTTGCCGCCGTCGCGCTCTTCGCCGGCGTCCTTGTCTTCGAGCGCGGGGTGCGGCGCGCGCTGCGGCTGGGCGGCCTGATCGAGTCCTAGCTTGTCCGGACACCAGGACTGGGTCGAGGCCAACCGGGGCCGGCTCCTCGACGAGCTGAAGCAGTTCTGCGCCTTCGGCTCGGTGTCCGCCAACGGGGCGGAGTCGCTGGTCTCCTGCCGCCGCTGGCTGGGCGAGCGGCTGGCCGCCCTCACCGACGAGGTCGAGGTGGTGGAGGCGGGGGGCATGCCAGCGCTGATCGCCCGCGTCCCCGGCGCCGGCCGGCGGCGGCGGCGCCTCCTGATCTACGCGCACTACGACGTCTCCCCGGCCGGACCGGTGGAGCTCTGGGAGTCGCCGCCCTTCGACCCCGGCGTGCGGAGCGGCCGGCTTTACGCCCGGGGTGCCGCCGACGCCAAGGGGGACCTCATGGCCCGCATCCACGCCCTGGAGATGCTGCGCGGGCTGCGCGGCGAGCTGCCCTGCGAGGTGGTGCTGCTGGTGGAGGGCGAGGGCCGGCTCGGCTCCCAGAACCTGCCGCAGCTGGTGGAGCGGCATTCGAGCCGGCTGGAGGCAGACGGCTGCCTCTGGGAGGGCGGTCCCACCGGAGGCGCCCAGGGCCGGGTCTACCTGGGCTGCCGCGGCCAGCTCGAGCTCCAGCTCTGGGTCCGCCTGCTGAAGCAGCCGGAGAGCGCCGCCTACGCCCCGCTCTACCCGTCCGCGGCCGGGTACCTGGTGGAGACGCTCGCGAGCCTGGCCGGCCCCGACCTCCGCGTGAGGGTCGAGGGTTTCTACGACCGCGCGCTGCCCCCCGGCCCGGGAGAGCGGAGGCGGATGGCCGCCATCGATCCTCGCGCCGTGGAGCGGCCAAAGCTCGGCCGGCGGCTGCTGGGCAACCCTCCCGCCAGAGCGGTCCTGGAACGGCTCCTCTACACGCCTGTCTTCAACATCAGCGGCCTGACCGCCGGCCACCAGGGACCGGGCCGGCGCAGCGTTCTCGCCCACGAGGCGGTGGCGCGGGTGGACTTCCAGCTGGTCCCGGAGCAGGACCCGCTGGAGGTGCTCGAGCTGGTCCGGAGCCACCTGAGCCGCCACGGCTTCGCCGAGGCCGAGGTGTTCTGCGTTCACGCCGACTGGCCCGTTCGGCAACCGCGGGATTCGGAGATCGCGCGGGCGGTGATCGCCTCCCAGCGGGAAGTCTTCGGCGGTGTCCAGGTCTGGCCGCTGCTGCCGCAGCCGACGGCGATGCACGCCGTCTCGCGCGGGCTGGGCGTTCCAACCGTGATCCCGGCGGGCCTGGCCCGTCAGGACAGCCACGTCAACTCCGCCAACGAGCGGATCCGGACCGCCGACTACCGGCGTGCGATCGCGCTGGTGGGGCGCCTGGTCGAGCGCTTCGCCCGCTCGGGCTAGCGGTGCTCGCTGACGGCGAGCAGGTCCGGCAGCTCGGCCGGCCGGCTGTCCGTGACGGTGGCCAGCGCCAACACCTGCCGCAGCTCGTACTCGTGGCGGCCCCCGGCTGAGGTGGCCGGCAGGGGAGGGCCGTCGCCGTTGGTCTCGACCGGCGGCTCCATCGCCACCAGCTCCACGATCAGCTCCGCCATCTGCGCGGCCGTCCCGTTTTCGAAGAGCCGGAAGTTGCGGTGCAGGGCGGCCGCGCCCCGGGCGCGGGCGAACTGGTCGTCGATCTGCCGATCTCCGGGCACCACGACCGCCCGCGCGTTGCTGGACTGCAGCTCGGCCATGGTGTTGTGGCCGGCCTGGCAGATGACGACGTCAGCCGCGGCGATCACGTCCGGCAGCCAGGTCAGGTCCCGCCAGACGTAGACGTTCAAGCGGTCGCTGATCGGCAGCGGCCCCGTGTAGCCCGGGCCCAGGACGAGCATGGTGAAGAACCGCGGCAGGCGCTCCGACGCCGCTGCCAGGGCCTCGACCGCCAGCCGGTAGAAGGGCTCCGCGTCCTGGAACCCGCCCGCCCCCGCGGTGACCAGGACCAGCTTGCGGTCGTCGCGAAGGCCGATCCGCTGGCGGGTGAGATGGCGGGAGGTGGAGGCGCGCCTGGCCACCGGACCCACGCAGGCGATCGGCGGGCATCCGGGTGGGAGCTCGGGCAGCAGGCCGGCCACCTCGTGGGGCTCGTAGGGGAAGATCAGCAGGTCGCAGCGCCAGGTCGGGCTCGCCGGGTTGGCCAGGTAGGCGGCCGTGCCCCTGCGCGCGCGCACAACCATCGCCTGCTTGATGCCCAGGCCGGCGGCGGCCTCGAAGAGCGGGGGCCAGACCAGCGTGTCGTGTACGACCGCTCCCGGGCGGTAGGCGGCAACCAGCGCGTCGGTGACCTGGACCACCGAGAGGGCATGCCGCCCGCTGGCGGTACCTCGCCAGGCGGAACTCTTCATGGCCCGCGTCGAAGGCAGGATGAAGAACGGGAACTCGGGCGCCATCTGCGGCCCGTATGCGCTCTCGGTGGCGAACAGGATCTCGGCGTAGGGGTCGACCTGGCGCAGCGCCCGAGCCAGCGCAACCTGGCGGCTCAGATGGCCGAGGCCCCAGCCGTTGGGGGCGTAGAGCAGCAGCCGGCTCCGAGCTTTCGGCATCTTCGGGGCGGCGCTAGTGTACGACCGTGCTCCGCCCGTTCCAGTGGTGGCGCGAGGGAGTCATCTACCAGGCCTACCCGCGCTCGCTGGCCGACTCCAACGGCGACGGCATCGGCGACCTGCCCGGCCTGACGGCGCATCTCGACCACCTGGAGTGGCTGGGCGTGGACGGCCTCTGGCTGAACCCCATCATGCCCTCTCCGAACCGCGACTTCGGCTACGACGTCTCCGAGTACCGCGACGTTCACCCGGAGCTGGGCACGCTGGCCGACCTGGAGCGCCTGGTGGCCGAGGCGGGCCGGCGAGGCATCCGCGTGCTCCTGGACCTGGTCCCCAACCACACCTCGGACCGCCATCCCTGGTTCTCCGACCCCGCCCGCCGCGACTGGTACGTGTGGGCGGAGGGCCGCGACGGCGGCCCGCCCAACAATTGGCGGTCGCACTTCGGCGGCCCGGCCTGGAGCTTCGACCGCAAGGCGGGTCGCTGGTACCTGCACCAGTTCCTGCCCGAGCAGCCCGACCTCAACTGGTGGAGCAAGGGCGTACGCGCGGAGTTCGACAGCATCCTTCGCTTCTGGTTCGAGCGCGGGATCGCGGGGTTCCGGATCGACACCGCGGCCCTGATCGTCAAGGACCGGGAGCTGCGCGACGACCCGCCGGCGGACGAGTCGGACAGCTGGTGGACGCAGAGGCACGGGATCCGGATCGTTCACAGCGGCAACCGGCCCGAGGTCCACGACGTCCTCCGCCGGTGGCGGCGGATCTGCCGGCGCTTCGAGCCCGAGCGGGTGCTGTTGGGCGAGACCTTCATCCTCGACATGGAACAGCTGAGCCGCTACTTCGCCCCCGGCGAGCTCCACCTCGCGTTCAACTTCATCTTCGTGCACTCGCCCTTCGACCCCGCCGTTCTGCGCGGCCGGGTGGAAGCCTCCGAGGAGGCGCTCCCGGCCTCCGGCTGGCCGGTCTGGACCGCCTCCAACCACGACCTCTCCCGCTTTCCGACCCGGTGGTGCC
>DATGVT010000209.1:0-5191 GCA_035300005.1 Candidatus Acidiferrales bacterium | reverse complement strand
CTGGCCTACCTGCCCCACGGCCGCGTGGTTGGTCTGAGCAAGATCCCCCGCCTGGTCGAGGTCTACGCCCGCCGCCTGCAGCTCCAGGAGAGGCTGACCCGCCAGGTGGCCGAGGGCCTGGAGCAGGTCGTCCGCCCGCTCGGCGTTGGCGTCGTGCTCGAGGCTCGGCATCTCTGCATGGAGATGCGCGGGGTCCAGAAGCCGGGCAGCCTGACCGTGACGTCCTGCATGCTGGGCGCCTTTCGGGACGACGAGCGCACGCGCGCCGAGTTCATGGAGCTGGTCCGCTGGGGTGGTGCGTCTGGGAATTAGCTGGCCAAGGCGCGGCCCAGGCCGCCGAGGCCAAGGAAAGGGTGGCGCGACGAGGAGCGCATCTGGAAGATGCGTGACGACGAGCGCAGGGCCCCTTGACGCAGGCATCAGCGCCCGCAGGGCGCTCGGCGGAGATGGGCCGATGGATTGGCCAGCGGTTTCCCGGATGCACCACCGGCATTGAGGCGGCCGCGGCTCGCCGTGGTGGCGTCGCTGGTGACGCCGCTGCTGCCCGCCCAGTCGGGCGGGGCCCAGGCCTTCCTCTCCGACCTGGCCAGCGGCCTGGCCGGCCGGGGCTGGCGCGTGACGGTCTACTGCCGGGAGGGGTCCCGGGTGCCGGGTGTGGAGCTGGCCGGGATCCCGGTCGAAGGCGAGCATCTGAAGGCGGCCCTGGTCCGCCCCCGCGGCGGCACCGCGACCCGCGTCCCCGCGCTGGCGCTCGGCTTCGAGCGGCTTTTCGGCGAGCTCCGGCGGCGGGGAGCCGACCTGGTCAGCCAGCACGCGTTCGACGCCGAGGCGATCGAGCTGGCCGAGGGCCTGCCGGTGCTGCACACCCTCCACCTGCCCCCGGTGGTGCCGGCCGTGGTCGAGGCGGTGCGCGCCGCCACCGCACCCTTCGCGGTGCCCTCCGAGTCCAGCCGCCGGGGCTGGGCCGCGGCCGGGCTGGCGGACCCGGTCGTGCTCCGGGACGGCGTGCCCGTCTTCCGGCCGGCCCCTGGACCGGTGCAGCCGGTGGCCCTGGTGGCGGGCCGGATCTCGCCCGAGAAGGGGGTGGCGGCGGCCATCCGCGTGGCCAGGCGGGCCGGGCTGCGGCCGCTGGTCGTGGGCGGCGCCTACGACCCGGCCTACTTCGAGGCCGAGGTCCGGCCACTGCTGCGCGAGGGCGAGCTGCTGCCGGCGCAGAGCCGCGGCCGGCTCTGGAGGCTGATGTCGCAGGCGGCGGTCAGCCTGCTTCCGATCGAGTGGGAAGAGCCCTTCGGCCTGGTGGCGGCCGAGTCGCAGATGGCCGGCTGCCCGGTCGTCGCCTACCGGCGCGGAGCCTTGCCGGAGGTGGTCGAGGAGGGCGTCGGTGGCATTCTGGTCGAGCCCGGGGACGAGGAGGCGCTGCTGCCGGCGATCGCCGCCGCGCGCCGCCTGGACCGCGGCCGGATCCACGAGAGCGCGGCCAGACGGCTGGCGCTGGACGCCACCCTCGACGCCTACGAGCAGGCGCTGGAGGCGGTCGCGTCGTGAAGCCGGTGGCGGTGGTGACCGGCGGCTCGGGGGGGGTCGGCCGCGCAGTCGGCAGCGAGCTCCGCCGCCGGGGATTCGAGGTGGTCAGCTGGAGCCGAACGGACGGCGTCGACGTCGGCGACGAAAAGCAGGTAGAGCGGGCGGCCGCCGGCCTGAGCCGCCTGGATGCGCTGGTCAACAGCGCGGCCGTCCTGATCCCGCGGGCCTTCGCCGAGATGGAGGCCGAGGCCTGGGACGAGACGCTGCGGGTCGGCCTGCGCGGCGCCTTCCTCTGCAGCCGGGCGGCCTTCCGCCGGATGGAGCCCGGCGGCGCGATCGTGATGGTGTCCAGCCTCTCCGGCTGGTGGGGGGCGGAGAAGTTTCCGCGCATGGCCGCCTACGTGGCGGCGAAGAGCGGGCTGGCCGGCCTGACCGAGGCGCTGGCGGTCGAGGGGCGGCCGCTGGGCATCCGGGTCAACGCGGTCAGCCCGGGCTCGGTGCGGACGCCGATGCTGGACCTGGCGGGCGCGCCGCCGGACCCCGCCCTGGAGCCGGAGGAGGTGGCACGGATCATCGGCTGGCTGGCCAGCCCGGAGTCGGCGCCACTTTCCGGCGCCAACCTCAGGATCGACCCCAGCTAGACCCTCCCCGCTGGCGGGGAGGGTAGGAGGGGCCTAGGTTTTGTCGCGCCTGGTCAGCCGGCTCCAGATCTGGCCGACGGCGGCCGCCCCGGCCGCCGTGCCCAGCGCTTCCGCGACCCGCAGAACTAGCGTCTCCCTGGTGGTGGGATCCTCGCCCAGCACCCTTTCGTCAGCGACGTAAAAGCGCATGGACGGCACCCGCAGCCTCGGCCGCCTGGGCAGCAGGCGGCCCAGCCGCTCCCGGAAGGTGGGCGGCCGGGTCAGCTTCCAGGCCACCACGCCCGCCACCACCAGCACGGCCACCGCCGCCACGACCACGCCGACGCGGGCGGCCCGCCCCGCCTGCCGGCGCAGCTGCACCACGTCCGCCTGCAGCCGGCCGCGGGTGGCGGCTATCTCTCGTTCGAGCTCAGCTGCCGTAGCCAATCGCGGGTCTCCTTCAGGCTGCGCAGGGTTCGGGGCGGCGGCTCCAGCCGCAGCAGCGAGCGGCCGAGCCATCCGAGTCCGCCCGCCAGAACCAGGTAGAGGGCCAGCCAGACCAGGGCCGCCTGCCAGTGCCAGGGCACCAGCTCCACCACCAGCACCGGCAGCGCGACCAGCAGGCCGAGCAGCCCGAACAGGCCGGCGGCGGTGAGCAGGCCGGCGGCCCAGGCGTTGCTGCGGAGCATCTCCTTCAGCTCCTGCCTGGCCAGCTCTATCTCAAGCTCGACCAGCCGGGCCGCGTCTCGGTAGATCACCGCCAAAAACTTTACGTCAGGAACGAGGCGTCAACGCATAACCGATTCTTTATGGGTAGAATCCCATAAAGGAAGGTTTATGTTTCTGCCCGGCGCCCCGAGGCGCGAGCTGCCGGACCACTTCCTGGCCCTGGCCAATCCCACCCGGCTGCGCATCGTCGAGTACCTGGCGCAGGCGGGCGAGCGGTCGGTCAATGACCTCGCCCAGCACCTGCGCATGAGCCAGCCGCGCGTCTCCTGGCACCTGCGCCGGCTGCGACTGGGTGGCGTCATCCAGGGGCGTCGCGACGGCCGCGAGGTGTACTGCTCTCTCGACCTCGACAACATCCGCCGCCGCCGCGAGGAGCTCGACCGCCTCCTCGGGGTCACGGTAACGGGAGGGGAAAGGCAATGAAGAACGGCAAGGTGAAGGTGGCCGTCGTCGGGGTGGGCAACTGCGCCTCCTCGTTCGTCCAGGGTGTCCACTACTACCGCCAGGCGAAGGACTCCGAGTTTGTGCCCGGCCTGATGCACGTGGACCTGGGCGGCTATCACGTCCGTGACATCGAGTTCGTGGCCGCCTTCGACGTCGATCGCAACAAGGTCGGCCGCGACCTGGCGGAGGCCATCTATGCGGAGCCGAACAACACGGTGCGCTTCGCGGACGTGCCCCCGCTCGGGGTCAGGGTCGAGCGCGGCATGACGCACGACGGCATCGGCAAGTACGTGTCCGAGCTGGTGGTCAAGGCGCCGGGCGAGACGTCGGACGTGGCCGGCATCCTGAGGGACAGCGGCGCCCAGGTGCTGGTCAACTACCTGCCGGTCGGCTCCGAGGAGGCGACCAAGTGGTACGTGGAGCAGGCGCTCAACGCCGGGTGCGCCTTCGTCAACTGCGTCCCCGTCTTCATCGCCCGCGAGCACTACTGGCAGGAGAGGTTCAAGAAGCAGGGGCTGCCCATGATCGGCGACGACGTCAAGTCGCAGGTCGGCGCCACCATCGTGCACCGGACGCTGGCCCGGCTGTTCCGCGAGCGCGGCGTCCGCCTGGAGCGCACCTACCAGCTCAACTTCGGTGGCAACACCGACTTCCTGAACATGCTGGAGCGGGAGCGCCTGATGTCGAAGAAGATCTCCAAGACCAACTCGGTCACCTCTCAGCTCGACTACGACCTGGGCGCGGGCAATGTGCACATCGGGCCCAGCGACCACGTGCCCTGGCTGCAGGACCGCAAGTGGGCCTACATCCGTCTGGAGGGACGTTCCTTCGGCGACCAGCCCCTCAACGTCGAGCTCAAGCTGGAGGTGCACGACTCCCCCAACTCGGCCGGCATCGTGATGGACGCCGTGCGCTGCGCCCAGCTGGGGCTGGACCGCGGCCTCTCAGGCACCCTCGAGGGACCCAGCGCCTACTTCATGAAGTCGCCGCCGGTGCAGCATTCGGACGCGGAGGCGCGCCGGTTGACGGAGGAGTTCATCGGCGGCGTGGCAGCCCGCAACGGCCGCCGGCGGAGCCGCGTACCTGCAGCTTCTCGGGGGTAGCGGCCAGCGCCGGCGTCGCGCCGAGCAGGCGGTGGGCCAGACGGCCGAGGCCAAGGAAGCGACGAGCAGCGGACTGAGCGCATCGGAAGACGCGTGAAGGAGCAGCGCAGGAGATGACAGCGGCAAGGCGCCGGGGCGCCGATTCGGCCGAAATGGGCCGCCGGATGCCGGCGGGATTGCCGGTGCTGGCCGCTTCCTACCGCGTTGGTGCCGAGCTTGTCCGGGCGCTGCCGGAGCGACTGCGGTACGCGCCGCTGCGGCCCGGCGGCGCGCTCTGGTTCTGGGCCAGCCGCTCTCAGCGCCGGCACGCGCTGCGCAACTACGCGGTCGCCCTCGGCCGCGATCCCGGCGACCCCGAGGTGCGGCGGGTGGCCAGGCGGGCGTTCCAGAACTACGGCCGCATGCTGGCCGACTTCGTCCTCATCGGCGGCCTGACCGTGGACGAGCTGCGCGGCCGCATGAGCTACGACGGCCGCGACCACCTGGACCGCGCGCTGGGGGAGGGACGCGGCGTGATCGCGGCCACCCCGCACATGGGGTCCTGGGACTTCGCCGGCTCCGGCGGCGCCGCCGAGGGCTACCCGATCGCCGCCGTGGCCGAGCGCTTCCCGGGCTCCCTCGACGCGGCGGTGGTGAAGACCCGGCAGCGGTTCGGGCTGCGGGTCATCCCGCTCGGCCGGAGCGCCATCCGCCGCATCGAGGACGCCCTCCGCCAGAACTCCGTGGTCGCGCTCCTCTGCGACCTCCCGCAGGGACCCGGCGTGCAGGTGG
>DATGVT010000208.1:0-6696 GCA_035300005.1 Candidatus Acidiferrales bacterium | reverse complement strand
TCAGACCGGCACGAATCGAGGCCATCCTCCTCGACCGGCTCTCCCGGCCGGGCCCTCGCCTGATTTCGAGGCGCTCACTCGACGGCGCTCTCTACGAGCCGGCATGGCTCCTCCGCAGCTCCGCGGCCTGACCATGCGTTATTCGCTGTCCGACCACAAGTCCACAGTCAGGCCGGGCTAGGCGGGCTTCCGGCTGAGCGCCGAGTAGATCTCCCTGAGATGGCGGCTGGGGATGGTGGCCAGCAGCCGCGTGCTCTGCAGGCCGGCCTGGGCGGCCAGCCGCTCCCAGGCCGGGTAGGAGATCGGATAGGGCACCCAGGGATTGCCGCGGTCGCTGTTGTACTCGACCAGCAGCAGGCGGCCGCCCGGCTTGAGGTAGGAGGCGACCAGCTCCAGCACCGGCAGCGGGCGCCGCTGGAAGTGCAGCGAGTTCGCCATCAGGACGCCGTCCAGCGGCGGCAGCTGGAGCGGCTGGGTGAAGTCAGCTGCCTGGACTGTGACCCGTGCCTCCGGGAACCGATCGGGCAGGTCCTCCCGCAGCCGCCTCAGCGCGCCCCGGTCGCGGTCCACCGAGTGGATCTCGGCGCCCGGCCCCAACAGGTCGGCCAGCGCCATTGTGAAGGCCCCCTCGCCGGAGCCGAGGTCGGCCCAGACCCCGGGCTCGACGCCGTCCCGGATCAGCTGGACGAGGTCGTCGTGGGTCAGCCCAGGTACAGCGCCAGCATCAGGTCGCGGTTCACGTAGAGGCTGGGCGCGGTCCAGCTCGCGGCCTCCACCCCGACCACGGTCAGAGTGGCCTCCAGCAGCTGAAAGAAGCGCCCCTTCAAAAGCATCTCCTGGTGCAGGTGAGGATCGGCGGCGGCGGGAAACTCGGCGGTGCCCTTGACGCTGAAGGTCTCGCCCTGGAAGAGGACGAAGCGCCGGGTCTTGTTGGCGATGTCGTCGGGCGGCGGTGGCTCCGCCGCCAGGGTCGTGATCGCGCCCAGATGGGCCTTGGCGAAAAGCCCTTCCGGGACCCCCTCGACCGCCTGGACTCCGGGGAGCAGGGAATGAGAGGTGACGTTGCGGAGGTGGAAGAGCGGCTCGGGGTCGTTCAGCGTCTCTCGCAGCCGGGCTCGAATCTGGATCTCCGCGCTGACCCGCTGGTAGGCGGTGAAGCAGTCGACCTTGGTCCAGGCCAGGGAGGGGCTGATCATGTCGCCGGGCAGGATAGCGCTACGCTGCCAGAGTTGGACCCTCGACAGGCCCGGCAGCAGATCGAGAGGCACCGTGACCTCAACGCCTTCATCTCGCTAACCGAAGAGGAGGGCGACGCCGGCGCCACCGTAGTGGCGGTCAAGGACCTGGTCGACGTGCGGGGCACGGTGACCACGGCGGGCGGCATCATCCTGCCCCCCAGGCCGGCGGCCGCGGACGCGGCGGTGGTCGCCCAGATGCGCCGCCACGGCTGCCTGGTGGTGGGCAAGGCCAGCCTGCACGAGTGGGCGTTCGGAGTCACCAGCGAGAACCCGCACTACGGGCCGGTCCGCAACCCCCGCGACCCAGACCGGGTGGCCGGCGGCTCCTCCGGCGGCAGCGCGGTGGCGGTGGCCTGCGGGATGTGCGACTGGGCGGTCGGCTCCGACACCGGCGGCTCCATCCGCGTGCCCGCCTCTTTCTGCGGGGTGGTCGGCTTCAAGCCGACCCTCGGGTCGGTCGAGATGGCAGGCGTCTTCCCACTCAGCCGCACCCTCGACACGCTGGGGCCGCTGGCGCCGGACGTTCGCGGCGCGGCGCGGGCCCTGGAGCAGATGACCGGGCGCCGGCTGCCGCTGCGGGAGCGCAGGCTGGCCGAACTCCGCCTGGCGATGCCGCGGGGCTGGGTTCACGACCTCGACGAGCCCACGCAGGCAGCCTGGGAGAAAGCGGCGAAGGACCTCCCCGAGGTCGACTTCCCGGAGCGGGTGCCGATCGCGGACGACGGCGGCCGCATCCTCTTCGGCGAGGCCGGCGCGCTGCACCGGCGGTGGTTCGCAGAGCAGCCGGAGAAGTACGGCGAGGACGTCGCCTTCAACCTTCAGCGCGCCCTGGAGCTGAAGGCGGCCGACTATGTCCTGGCCCTGGAGGCGCTGCCTGGGCACCGGGCCGCAGTGGAGGCCGCGCTGGCCGGGGTCGATGCCATCCTGCTGCCCACCACCGCCCGGATCGCGCCGCGGATCGGCCAGGCGCCGGCTTCCGATTCGAAGGTGCGGGAGCCGATCACGCGCTACACGCGTCCCTTCAACACCACCGGCCACCCCGCGATCTCCCTGCCGGCGCCGGTGGACGGGCTGCCGGTCGGGATCCAGGTCGTCGGCCACTTCGGCCGCGACGCCGAGCTGGCCGAGGTCGCCCTCGCCCTGGAGGCCGCCTGGGCAGGCTAGTCGTGCTTGCCTGTCTGCTGGTGGCGGCCTGCGCCGACCAGGCCGCGCCGCCGCCGAGCCCCAGCCCCAGCGCTTCACCCGTGGCGCTCGGCCCGCCGGCCTATCGAGGGGTCTGGGTAGACGCCTTCCACGACGGCATCAAATCGGCGGCCCAGGTCGAGAAGCTGGTCGCCGACGCCCGCCGCGCCAACCTGAACGCGCTCTTCGTGCAAGTGCGCAAGCGCGGCGACGCCTACTTCAACCGAGGCCTGGAGCCCCGGGCGACCGACATCCAGGGCCCCGCCTCCTTCGACCCGCTGGCCGCGCTGATCCGGCTCGCCCACGCCCAGTACCCTCGGCTGGAGGTGCACGCGTGGGTCAACACCTTCTTCGTCGGCTCCGACTCGCGCGTCTACCGCGAGCACGGCGAGGAGTGGGGCAACCGCACCCGGGACGGGCAGCGCGGCGGGTTCCTCGATCCGGGCAACCCGGCGGTCGCCATCTACACGCACGACGTGCTGCTGGACCTGGTCGGCGGGTACGAGCTGGACGGCCTGCATCTGGACTTCATCCGCTACCCGGACGGTGGCGACTGGGGCTACAGCCCGGCCGCGCTCGCCCGCTTCAGGCTGGAAACCGGCGCCCAGGACGTCCCCCAACCCGCGGACGAGGCCTTCCGGCAGTGGCGGCGCGACCAGCTGACCGCCTTCGTCCGCAGCCTCTACCAGGACCTGACGGCGCGGAAGCCGGCGCTGAAGCTGAGCGCGGCGCTGATCTGCTACGGCCGCGGTCCGGTTTCGGAGTCGGAGTGGCGGAGCACCGCCGCCTACACTAGCGTGTTCCAGGACTGGCGGAGCTGGCTCCAGGAAGGGATCCTGGACCTGGCGGTGCCGATGAATTACGACAGCGGTTACAGCCCGCGGCAGGCAGGCTGGTTCGCACTCTGGCTCGAGTTCGAGAAAGACCTGCAGTCGAAGCGGAAGGTTCTGATCGGCCTCGGCCCCTTCCTCAACTACCCGGACGACGCCCTGGCGCAGATCCGGCAGGCGCTGGCGCCTTCGACCCACGGCAATGCAACCCTGGGCGTGGTGCTCTACTCCTACGCCTCCACCAGCGTCTTCGCCACGGAGGACTTCTACCTCAACCCGGACCTGGCCGGCTCCCTGCCCCGCCAGCCCTACTACGACGGGACGCAGGACCCGGCGGCGCTGCGGGCCCGGGCCCGAACCTTCAACGACTGGTTCTGGACTCAGCTGTCGCAGCCCGACTACTATCGCGATCCCGCCCGAGGCTGGGTGCCGACTCAGCCGGTGTTCCCGGAGCCGGCCGCGACCCCCACGCTGCCGTGGAAGATTATTTAGTCAGTGCACCACTAATGCTCTACCTGGTGACGGGGGCGAGCGGCGCGGGCAAGAGCACCGTGCTCAACCCGCTGCGGGTCCTGGTGCCTGACCTGGCCATGCACGACTACGACGTCGTCGGCGTCCCCACCGAACCCAACAAGCGCTGGCGGCAGCGGACCAACGAGCTCTGGGTCCAGCAGGCGCTGCGCTACCAGAAGCGTGGCCAGGACCTGATCCTCTTCGGCCAGACCCCACTCGGCGAGCTGTTGGCCACACCCTCCAGCACCCGTCTGGACGGGATCGCGGCCTGCCTGCTGGACTGCGAGGAGACGGTTCGCCGGGAGCGGCTGCCGATCCTGGGCGAGCACCATCTCCAGTGGGCGCACTGGCTGCGGCACCACGCGCAGAACCCGCAGCACCAGCAGGACGTGCTGAAGGAAGACGCGCCCCCACGGATGCACTGGGAGCGCTGGGACCGCTGGCAGCGGGGCGACCCTCGCTGGCAGGTCCTCACGCTGGACACCTCCCTGCTCGGGATCGCCGAGGTGGCCGGCCAGCTGGCGGACTGGATGCACGTCCAGGGCGAGCTATTCCGCCATGGCCAGATCCCACTCAGCGGGGAGTGGTGGGTGGCCGGCGCTGCCCAGCCCAGTGCCTAGACCCAGCAGCCTGCTGCGGCTCCTGGCCTTCGCCGTGCCGGCGGCGCTGGGCGTGGCGGCGGCGCAGCCGCTGCTGGCCGCGGCCAGCGGCCAGGTCCGGTTGGCCTGGGGCCTCCAGCTTGCCGGCCCCTCCCTGCTGGCGGCGGGGCTGACGCTGGCGCTGGCCCGCTGGGGCGACCCCGGCGACCTCCGCCAGCCGCCCTGGTTCTCGGCCTGGGCCCTCCTGCCGGGCGCCTTCCTGCTGGCCGGCGCCGCCACCATGTGCATCTTCGGGTCGCTGGTGGAGTTCGACCGCATCCGCACCGCCTGCTGGGCGCTGCTGGCCGCGGGCGCCCTGGCCTGGCAGACGGCGCTGGTGCTGGTCCGCCGGGCTTCCGCCTGATTCGCGCCCGGCCGCAGCGGCACCTGCTTCAGCCTTAGCCTGTTCCGGATGAGCGACTTCCTGGGGCTCCTACGGGCGGTGGTGGGCGAGAGGCACCTGCTCACCGGCGACCGGCTCCAGGACTACAGCCACGACGCCACCTTCATGGACGCGCCGCCCCTGGCCGCGGTCCTGCCCGCCGGCACCGCGGAGGTGGCGGCCGTGGCCCGCCTCTGCAACCAGAGCGCGGTGCCTCTCACCGCCCGCGGCGCCGGCAGCGGCCTGGCCGGAGGACCGGTCCCGCTGGCGGGCGGCGTCGTCCTCAGCCTGGAGCGCCTGAAGCAGCTGGAGATCGACACCGCCAACGTCTGCGCCGTGGCCGGCGCCGGCGTGGTGACGTTGGACCTACAGGAGGCGGCGAACCAGCACGGCCTCATGTACCCGCCCGACCCCGCCTCCAACACCATGTCCACCATCGGCGGCAACGTGGCCTGCAACTCGGGCGGGATGTGCTGCCTCAAGTACGGGGTCACCTCCGACTATGTGATCGGCATGACCGTCGTGCTGGCGGACGGCCGGGTGCTCGAGCTCGGGGGCCGGACCCGCAAGCGAGCCTCCGGCTATCGGCTGGCCCAGCTCTTCATCGGCTCGGAGGGAACGCTCGGGATCGTTACCGAGGTGATCATGAAGCTGATCCCGCATCCCCGCCACCGGGCGACCGCCATGGTCGGCTTCGGCAGCATCGACGACGCGGCCGCAGCGGTCTCCCGGCTGCTCCAGTCCGGCCATTTCCCGGCCGCCCTCGAGCTGGTGGACCAGGGCGCGCTGGAGCTGGTCGCCGCGCACCTTCCGCGCGGCTTCCGGCCCCAGCACGAGGCGGTCCTGATCGTGGAAACCGACGGCAACGACCAGGAGCAGGTCACCCAGCAGCTGGCCGAGGTGGTCGAGCTGCTGGGCGGGGCCGACAACCGGGTCGCGCAGACAGCCGCCGAGCGGGACGGGATCTGGAAGGCGCGCCGGCAGTTCGGCCACGTGCTGCTTGCGATGCGCCACAACTTCTTCGCCGAGGACGTGGCGGTCCCCATCGCGCGGATCCCGGAGATGGTCCGTCGCTTCCGGCGGCTGAGCCTGGAGACCGGGATCAAGATCGTGACTGTGGGCCACGCCGGCGACGGCAACCTGCATCCAACGCTCATCTTTTCCGACGAGCAGCGGCCGCTGGTGGGCGAGGTCGCGTCCCGCATCTTCCAGGACGCGGTCGAGCTGGGAGGCACCATCTCCGCCGAGCACGGGCTGGGCGCCCTCAAGCGAGACCACGCCGAGCTCGAGCACGGGGCGGAGACGATCGCCGTCTGGCGGCAGCTGAAGCAGCTCTTCGACCCCGAGGGCATCTTGAACCCGCACAAGGTCTTCCCCGAGAAGGTCGCCGACGGGCGCTTCCTGGAGGGCCTGCCCGGCTGGGGCGTGAAGCTGGCCAGCGGCCGCGAGCGTTCGGAGCTGGGCGCTTGAGACGCGGAGGGAACCCCATGGTTCCCCCCGCGATTTAAAAGTTCGGGTCGCGGCGCTCCCGCCAGGCCGCCATCGCCTCTTCGTGCTCCGGCGAGCCCAGGCACTCCTCCTGGGCGTCCAGGTACTCGCCCAGGGCGGCCCTCTGGTCGAGGTCGAAGGCGCGGTTGGTGAGGCGCTTGCTGTGCCGGAAGCTGGTCGGGGAGACGTGGCTGAAGCGCTCAGCCAGCTCCGCCAGCTTCGCCTCCAGGCCCACAGGCTCCACCAGGTAGTCGACCAGCCCCAGGCCGAGGGCCTCCGCCCCGTCCACCAGCTCGCCGGTCAGGATCAGGCGCTTGGCCCGGCCCAGGCCCACGTGGCGGGGCAGCCGCCAGACGCCGAGACCCGGGATCAGGTTCTCCTTGACCGCGGTCAGGCCCAGCCGGGCGTCCCGCGTGCAGATGCGC
>DATGVT010000207.1:0-1633 GCA_035300005.1 Candidatus Acidiferrales bacterium | reverse complement strand
GAGCTGCTCCATGTTCCAGTTGTGATCCATCTGGTAGGCGCCTGCTTCGACGCTCCGATCCAGATGGCGGTAGCGGGCATACCAGTCGAACACCAGCTCGCTGTCGACCAGGCCGGCCTGGTGCAGGATGGTGGCCGTCTCGTGAAAGGTAGCACCGAGCGGAACCACGACCCGGACCTTGCCGGTCCCCGGGTTGGCCGGGGTGTGAATCTGGTGGTCGACGTACGCATACGCCGCCACCGCCGGGAGCACCAGGGCGAAGGGGATCAGCACCAGCAGGAAGAAGCCGGCACCGAGACATGACCGGCAGCCGCGCCGCTTCCGCCGACCGGGTGGCGGCTGCCTCAGGCGCGACCTCCGGTGTCCCGAGTCTGAGGTTCGTTGAAAAAGTCGCGGCCTGGGCGGCCGGTGCCAAGGCAGGGGTGGCGCAAGGAGGAGCCTATCCGTCGATAGGTGACGACTTGCGCCGGGCCCCCTAACGCCGGCATCAGCGCCATCGGCGCCCGGCCGCCCAGGCCGATGAACTTTTCATCGGATCTCCGACTCGGGACACTAGTTGCGATGAGCGCCATCCTCGTCATCGTCCTCGTCTGCCTCTTCGTACTCTTCGAGCTGCGAGATCACCCGCTCGTGCTCGTCCTCGTCCAGGGTGACCAGGGACTCCCCTTCCCGGCGCAGCACGAGGACGCGGTCGGCATCGGCCTCCGCCTGGAGCACGTAGTAGGTCTGCCCTTCGATCTCGGCCACGTCGTGGACCAGGTAAGTTTCCTCTTCGCCCGTGATTTCGTTGACCAGCTCGATGGTCTCCAGCTCGCCGTCGGCCTCGGGCTCTTCGATCATGTCAGCCTCCTGACCCCCGACTTCCCTTGTAGTCGAGATAACTCTGCAGCAACAGGGCCGCCGCCATCCGGTCGACGTCCGCCCGCCGTTGCCGGCGGCGCTTTCCCTGGGCGACCAGGTAGCGCTCCGCGGCCACTGTGGTCAGGCGTTCGTCCCAGTATTCCACGGGCCGCCCGGTTGCGCGGGCCAGCTGGGTGCCAAACTCCTGGGCGGCGGCCGCCGCCGCGTCCAGCCTACCATCCATCAGCCGCGGGAGGCCGATCACCACCCGTTCCACCTCGTGCTCCGCGACCAGGGTCCGCAAGGCGGCCATGTCCTCCGCCGCCGATCGACGGGTCAGGACGCTGAGCGGCGAGGCGATGATGCCCGAGGGGTCGCTGAGGGCCAGGCCGATCCGGACCGTGCCCGGGTCGATGCCGAGCACTCGGCCGGTCATAAGGGGGTAGGGGGAGTCACCACCCTGTCATGACGCGAAGCCGCCGGTCGCCTCCTGGACCTTGACGACAATGCGGGACGCGAAGAACGGCAGCCAGGGCAGCGGCAGGTCCTGGCGGACGTTGACGTCCACCACGCTGCGCCACCCCAACAGCAGCGGACGGGCGCTGTTCGGGCTCCTGCCTTTCAGGCGGGCCCGGATGTCGGCCAGCGGGAAGATCGGGCGCACAAAGCCGCGGGCGTGCCCGGTCAGGGTGACTTTGCCATCGGCCCCCGCGGAAACCACCTCGTAGCTCGTGGTCACGGGATCCTCGGTGAGCTGCCGACCGGCCGGGACCTGCAAGGCGTGCTGAATGAG
>DATGVT010000206.1:0-10604 GCA_035300005.1 Candidatus Acidiferrales bacterium | reverse complement strand
GTAGGCCTCGCAGGGGCTGATCCGCGGCCAGCCGTCGGATCGGACGGTGCCCAGCAGGCAGAGGTGGGTGGCCGCCAGCTGCCGCTCCATGAACCCGGCCAGCTCTGGCGCCGCGGTGGCGAACCCCTGCCAGTTCACGTCCGGGCCCCACGGTACACTCCGAAAGAGATGAGCCGGCTGCTGGTCGCACTCACCGTCCTGGCCCTGCTGGCGACCACCTGCAGCCTCGACCGCCCGCTGGGCACCCGCTCGCCCAAAGCCAGCCCCAGCCAGGGCGCCCAGAGCCTGCAGTGGAGCTCCTGCGGCGGCTCGTTTCAGTGCACCACCCTCAAGGTGCCGCTCGACTACGGCCAGCCGCAGGGCAAGCAGATCTCGCTGGCCGTGGTGCGCCTGCCGGCTGTCAGCCCCAGCCGGCGGATCGGCTCCTTGCTCATGAACCCGGGCGGCCCCGGCGCCTCCGGGGTGCAGTTCCTCAAGAGCGCGGCCTCCATCTTCCCCAGCCTCAAGGAGCGCTTCGACCTGGTCAGCTGGGACCCGCGCGGCATCGGGGCCAGCGCGCCCGTGCACTGCATCGACGGCCCGGCTCGGGACGCCTTCGACGCCATCGACCCGGTCGCCGACGACCCGCAGGAGCGGCAAGCCGTGATCGACGCCTCCAAGAGCTTTGCCGCCGCCTGCGCCCAGAAGAGCGGCGACATCCTGCCCTACGTCAGCACCGAGAACACGGCCCGGGACATGGACCGGCTGCTGGCCGCGGTGGGCGACCAGAAGCTCACCTACCTGGGCTTCTCCTACGGCACCTACCTCGGCCTCTGGTACGCCCACCTCTTCCCCACCCACATCCGGGCGCTGGCCCTGGACGGCGTCGTGGACCCGGCGCGGGAGGGGATGACCCTGGACACCGAGCAGGCGATCGCGCTGGACGCAGACCTGGCCGACTTCTTCAGCTGGTGCTCCGGGCAGAGCAGCTGCGCCTTCAGGGGCGGCTCCCAGGAGACTCGCCTGCGGAACCTGATGCAGCGGATCGACGCCCAACCGCTCAAGGTCGGCAGTCGCGAGCTGACCCGGGGCCAGGCCATGACCGGCATCGTGCTCGGGCTCACCGAGCCGGACGCCTGGCCGCTGCTGGCGCGCGCCCTGTCGGCCGCCGACCAGGGCAACGGCAGCCTGCTGCTCACGCTCAACGACGAGTACGTCGAGCGCAAGCCGGACGGGACCTACAGCAACCTGCTGGATGCCAACTTCGCGGTCAACTGCCTGGACCGCCCGTACCCGACCAGGCTCGAGGACTACGACGCCGCCTTCGCGGAGCTTCAGCAGAAGGCGCCCTTCTTCGGACCCGCGGTCGCCTGGGCCAGCCTGCCCTGCGCCTACTGGGCGACCAAGCCGACCGGGAAGGCGGCTCCGCTCAGCATCGAGGGCACCCCGCCCATCCTCCTGGTCGGGGGCACCGGCGATCCCGCCACGCCCTACGCCTGGGCCCAGGCGGTGGCCCAGCAGGTGAAGGGCTCGGTGCTGCTGACCCGCAAGGGGGACGGGCACGTCTCCTACAACAAGAGCGCCTGCGCTCAGCGGGCGATCGACACCTTCCTGATCACGCTCCAGCTGCCGGCGCCCAACACGACCTGCACCTGAGCGATCGCCGCCTGACCTTCAGGCCGAGGCAGTGGCGGCCGCGCGCGCCTTCTCGAAGCTGAGCTCCCCCTCGCGAACGTCGACCTCGACGCTGTCGCCCTCGCCGAACGCCCCCTCCAGGAGCTTCATCGCCAGCGGGTCCTGGAGCAGGTGCTGGATGGCCCGCTTCAGCGGGCGCGCGCCGTAGACCGGGTCCCAGCCCCGCTCCGCCAGCAGCCGCCGAGCGGCGTCGGTCACGACCAGCCCGATCTTTCGCTCGCCCAGCCGGCGGCGAAGCCGCTCCAGCTGGATCTCCACGATCTGGGCCAGCTCGAGCTGGGTCAGCTGCCGGAAGACGATCACCTCGTCGACCCGGTTCAGGAACTCGGGCCGGAACGCCTCCCGGAGCACGCCCAACACCGACTTCTGCACTTCCTCGAACGGCCGGCTGGCCAGGTCCTGAATGACCTGGCTGCCCAGGTTGGAGGTCATGATCAGCACGCTGTTGCGGAAGTCGACGGTGCGGCCCTGGCCGTCGGTCAGGCGGCCGTCATCCAGGATCTGCAGCAGCACGTTGAAGACGTCCGGGTGCGCCTTCTCGATCTCGTCGAAGAGCACGACCGAGTAGGGCCGGCGGCGCACGGCCTCGGTCAGCTGGCCGCCTTCCTCGTAGCCGACGTAGCCGGGCGGCGCACCGAGCATCCGCGCCACCGTGTGCCTCTCCTGGTACTCGGACATGTCCAGGCGGATCAGTGCCTGCTCGTCGTCGAATAGGAATTCAGCCAGCGCGCGCGCCAGCTCGGTCTTCCCCACGCCGGCGGGGCCCAGGAAGATGAGGGAGCCGACCGGCCGGTTGGGGTCGGAGAGGCCGGAGCGCGACCGGCGGACGGCGTTGGCCACCGCGGCCACCGCCTCGTCCTGGCCGACCACCCGCCGGTGAAGGTCCTCCTCCATCCGGACCAGCTTCTGGATCTCGCCCTCCATCAGGCGCGAGACAGGGATCCCGGTCCACTTGGACACGATGCCGGCGACGTCCTCCTCGTCGACCTCCTCCTTGAGCAGCCGCTCGGTTCCCTGCAGCTCGGCCAGCTTGCGGTTGGCCGACTCCAGCTGCCTTTCGAGCTCCGCGCTCTCGCCGTAGCGGAGCCGGGCCGCCTTCTCGTAATCCGCCGCGCGCTCCGCGCGCTCGGCCTCGTGGCGCAACTCCTCGAGCTTGCCCTTCAAGGCACGGATGCGGGAGATGGCCTCCTTCTCCTGCTCCCAGCGCGCACGCAGCGCGTTCCGGCGCGCGGCCAGCCCGGCAAGCTGCTTCTCCAGGGCGGCGTGCCTCTCTCTGGAAGCTCGGTCGGTTTCCTTCTTGAGGGCCTGCCGCTCGATCTCCAGCTGCCGGATCGTGCGCTCCAGCTCGTCCAGCTCCGCCGGCAGGGAGTCGATCTCCATCCGCAGGCGGGCCGCGGCCTCGTCGACCAGGTCGATGGCCTTGTCGGGCAGGAAGCGGTCGGAGATGTAGCGGTTCGAGAGCACCGCGGCCGCCACCAGCGCCGAGTCCTTGATGCGGACGCCATGGTGGACCTCGTAGCGCTCACGCAGGCCGCGGAGTATGGAGATGGTGTCCTCCACCGACGGCTGGTCGACGAAGACAGGCTGGAAGCGCCGCTCCAGCGCGGCGTCCTTCTCGATGTGCTTGCGGTACTCGTCCAGGGTGGTGGCGCCGATGGCCCGGAGCTCGCCCCGGGCGAGCGCCGGCTTGAGCAGGTTGGCGGCGTCGAGGGCGCCCTCGGCGGCGCCGGCGCCGACCAGCGTATGCAGCTCGTCGATGAAGAGGACCACCTGCCCGGCCGAGCCCTCGATCTCCTTCAGGACCGCCTTCAGCCGGTCCTCGAACTCGCCCCGAAACTTGGTGCCGGCCACCAGCGCCCCCAGGTCGAGCCCGATGACCCGCTTGTTCTTCAGGCCCTCGGGCACATCGCCGGCGGCGATCCGCTGGGCCAGGCCCTCGGCGATGGCGGTCTTGCCCACCCCCGGCTCGCCGATCAGGACCGGGTTGTTCTTGGTGCGCCGGGAGAGCACCTGGATGACGCGCCGGATCTCCTCGTCGCGGCCGATCACGGGGTCGAGCTTGCCCTGCGCCGCGAGCGCGGTCAGATCGCGCCCGTACTTCTCCAGCGCCTGATACTTGGACTCCGGGTTGGGGTCGGTCACGCGCTGGCTGCCCCGCACCTTGCGCAGCGCCTGCAGCAGGCGGTCGCGGCTGACGCCGGCCGCCTTCAGCGCCGGCTGGTCGGCCAGAGCGAGCAGGAGGTGCTCGGTGGAGATGTACTCGTCCTTGAGCCGCTCGGCCTCCTTCTCGGCCTGCTCCAGCAGCCCGCTCAGCCGGTCGGAGAGGTAAGGCTGGGCGCCGCTGACCCGAGGTAGGTGGTCGACCTCGGAGACCAGAGCCGGCTCCACCTGGTGGGCCGGGGCGCCGATCGTCTCCAGGAGCGAGCGTACGAGGCCGCCCTTATCGCGTAGTAGGGCCAGCAGGAGATGGGCGGGTTCGATGGCTTGCTGGCCTCCTTCCGAGGCCAGCGCGGCCGCCGCCTGCAGGGCTTCCTGGGCCTTCTCGGTGAACCGGTCACGTCTCACGCCAGAAGAATTTCCCGGCCCGCCGCAGGGCTAAACGAACGTTGCGCCTGGGACTCTTATCTTTGGAGCCCATGCCTGAGCTGCCGGAGTTGGAAGCGCTGCGCCTGAGGCTGGGCCCGCGGCTGCAGGGGCGCCTGGTGACGGCGGTCTCTGTGAACCCCCAGAAGGGCTACATGCTCCGCTACCCGGTCGAGGAGTTCGAGCGGGAGCTGGTGGCGCGGCGGATCGTCACCACCTGGCGCCGCGGCAAGCACCTGGTCTTCGACCTCGAGCTGGGAGGCGGCGGCGACCTCCGGCGGCTGTGCATCAACCCCATGCTGGCGGGCCGCTTCCAGCTGACTGGCGGCGACGAGCCGCGCCCGGCGGCCTGGGTGTTCGGGCTCCGGCTGGACTCCCGGGAGGAGCTGCGCTACCTCGACTACCGCGACATGGGCCGCATCTACTGGACCGCCGACCTGGCCGCGGACGTGCCCGGCTGGCGCCAGCTGGGCCCGGAGGCGGACGCGGTGGGGGAGCAGGGCCTGGAGGCTTTCCGCAAGCGCCTGCGCCGCTTTCGGGACGAGCTCAAGGACCTGCTCCGGAACCAGGAGTTCCTGGCCGGGGTGGGCAACGCCTACTCGGACGAGATCCTGTTCGAGGCCCGGCTGCTGCCCCTACGCCGGCGGCCGAGCCTGAAACCCCCGGACGAGGAGGCCCTCTACGCGGCCATCCCGATCGTGCTCCGGCGGGCGGTGGACGCGATCCTGGCGAACCCCAATTACCAGGAGTCGAAACAGGACCGGTCGTTCATGGCCGTGCATGCGCGGGGCGGGGAGACCTGCCCTCGCTGCGGCCATCGCGTGAGCCAGCTGGGCTCCAACCGGGAGCCGCTGAACTTCTGCCGGGGGTGTCAGCTGTGAGCCGGTCCAGGAGCCGCGAGGAGGCCGCGCTGATCTCGTCTACGGCGGCGCTGAAGGCGGCCTGGTGGCGGCCCGAGGGGTGGCGGAAGCCGCTCACCTTGCGCACGAACTGAAGAGCGGCCTCCCGGACCTCGTCCTCGCCGGCCCGCTCCTGGTAGCGGCGAAGCGTCTTGATGCTTCTGCACATGAGGCAATGGTAGGGTGGTCGCATGGCGCGAACGCGAAGCCTGGTCCTGGTTCCGATAGTCGTCTTCGTCCTCCTGCTCCTGGCGATGGCCGTGGTCAACCTCCTGCGGCCCCAGCCGGCGGCCCCCGGCCTGCACCGGACCTCCACTTCCATCTGGCAGCTGCCGGAGATCCACCCCGAGGGGGTCTCCCCGGCCCCGGTGGCGCCGGGCGGGGCCGGCGCGCCGGGCGGAAAGGCGCCCGGCACCACGACAGCTCCGGTCAGCCTGCCGCCCGAGCTGACGCTGCCCGCGAAGGGGGCCCAGCCCCAGCCGCCCGCGGCGCAGGATCCCTAGCCAGAAACGAACGGCGCCGCCCGGCGCGGACGGCCCGCTGGTCAGCTCAACCGAAGGCTATTTGGCCTGGACGACCTCCGCGAAGGCGTCCGGCTGCGAGTGGGAGCCCGCCGCCGGCGAGCCGGTGGGCGAGGTCCAGCCGTTGCGGTTGTCGCCCCAGGCGGCGATGACACGCTCGTGGCTGTAGGTGGTGCTCATGTACTCGCCGATGTTGTAGCAGGCCACGATCGAGCGGTCGTAGTTGGTGGTCCGGAAGGGCTGGGCCGGCTGGCCCGGCGCGGCGGGCCGGGGGATGGGGTTGTTACTGGGCGTGAGGTCGAAGGGGGCGCCCAGGTTCTGGACCTTCCCGCTCTTGAACTCAACACCGTGGCCCGTGACCTGCCCGGTGGCCAGGTCGACGCGCAGCTGCTCGTTGGCCTGCTGCACGTAGTAGCCGACGCTCACGTGCTCGCCCTGGGCGTCCACGGAGACGGCCGGGTGGACGTGCTGGCGGTCCGCGTCGGTGGCGCCGGCGACGGCGCTCAGCTGCCAGCTGGAGCCGCCGTCGGGTGAGAACAGCATCTTGATCTCGGACCCGGAGCTCGGATCGCCGATGGAGGGGCTGGTCGAGGAGTTGAACGCGATGAAGAGCTGGCCGTGATTGGCGGCCGTCGCGGGCTGGGTGACCAGCCGCGTCGCGTGACGGTAGCGGGGCAGCCCGAAGCGTCCGCCGCCCATGTTCGCCCCGGAGTGCAGGACCAAGCGGACCCCGCCGCCAGGAGATCCGCAGTCCGCGATGGTGCCGGGCGTGACGTTGGGAAAGCCGGTCGTCTCCGGCGCTCCGGGCACGTTGAAGTTCAAGAAGCTGAAGGTTGCCCCGCCGTTGTCGGAGACGAGCACCTTGATGAAGTCCGCGTCGAAGTCGCTGAAGTGGAGGAAGGGGATGTAGAGGCGGCCGCTGGAGGCGTCGACGACCGGGTTGGTGAACTGGATGAAAGACGAGAGAGTCCCATTGTCGACGGGCGCGAAGAGCGTTCGGGGCGAGCTCCAGGTGATCCCGCCGTCGGTGGATTTGGCAAACATCAGCTTCGATCCCGTGGGTGGGGTGTTCGGGATAATCGGATAGAAGCTGGTCCAGGTCACATAGGCGCTGTCGTTGCCGCCGTTGGCGGGATCGGGCCCGACCCCGATCCACTCCTTGTCGACGCCGTCGTCGGTATCGACGATCCTGGCCGGGGCGAAGGTGGTGCCGCCGTCGGTGGACCGGCTGACGGTGACGTCGAAGTGGCCGGAGGGCGCCAAGCCCAGGCTGGCGTAGAGGAAGGTGCCGTCCCGATCGACGGCGACGGACGGGTCGCCGGCGGTGAACACGCTGCCCGTCGAGGGCGGGATGAAGCCGCCGGCCCAGGTCGCTCCCGCGTCATGGGAGAACGAGTAGCCGGAGAGGAAGCGGTGGGTGAAGAGGAGGTTGCCCCCGACCAGCACCACCGGCTGGTTGGCCGAGCTGTTGTAGCCGACCACCACGTTGTCGCCGAAGGCGGCGAGGGAGGTCTCGCTCTGGACCGAGAACTCGAAAGGTCGGAAGCGCGCCGGGTCGGTCGAGGTGCCGGAAAAGGCCTGGATGTGGTCCAGGCCGGGATCGTTGATCTGGATCCCACTGGCGGTGCCCAGGCGGGCCGTGCGGCCGCCGGGGCCACCCAGCGTCGGGTCGGATCCGATCGGAATGTCGTTGTCGCCGGTCAGCCCCGGTCCGGCTCCGCCTTCCTCCCCCCACTTGGCCATGGCGATCAGGCTGTCGTCGGCCAGCGCCTGGATTGGGGAACCAGCTCCGAAAGTGAGCAGCGCAACACCGAACGCCAGGACTGCCCTCAAGCGCACGTTATCTCCCTCCTCATAGCGAGCGGCTCCTTCTGGGACAAGGTGAGCGCGAGGATATCACCAAACTTCCAGGACGGCATGCGTCAAGAAGCCGTCAGCTAGCGGCGCACGTTCCGGAGCACGTGCCGGGGGTCCAGCGCGTCGCGGAGGCCGTCGCCGACGAAGTTGATCGAGACCACGGTCAGGAAGATAGCCAGGCCCGGGAAGACCGCGGTCCAGGGTGCGGTCCCCATGTCGGTCTGCGCGTCCTTGAGCAGGTTGCCCCAGCTCGGCGTGGGTGGCTGGATGCCCAGCCCCAGGAAGGAAAGCGTGCTCTCGCTGATGATCGCGGTGGCCACACCCAGGGTGGCGGCGACGATGATCGGCGCCAGCGAGTTGGGCAGCAGATGGCGCCAGATGATGGCGCGGTCGCGGGTCCCGGCCGAGCGGGCGGCCTCCACGAACTCGCGCTCTTTAAGCGCGAGGAATGAGCCACGGACCAGGCGGGCGACGGTCATCCAGGAGAGCGCGCCCAGCAGGACCACGATGATCAGAAAGCTCGGAAAGAGGTCGCGCAGGAAGACCGCGGCCAGGATCAGGAGGAAGAGCCGCGGAAAGCTCAACATCATGTCCACGAAGCGCATCAGGACCGTGTCCAGGGCGCGGCCGTAGTAGCCGGCCAGGCCCCCGATCACGGTCCCCAGGGTGACCGCCACGCTGACCGCCAACACGCCGACCGCGAGCGAGATCCGGCCGCCGTAGAGCATCCGGGTCAGGAGGTCGCGGCCCAGGCTGTCGGTGCCGAAGGGATGCCGCGGCGAGGGAGCCAGGAAGATCTCGTCCAGGTTCGTGTGCTGCCCGCTGTAGGGCGTGATCAGCGGGCCCAGGAGGACGCAGAGCACGAGGGCGCCCAGGACCAGGATCCCCGCCACCGCCAGCCGGTGGGCGCGGAAGCGGGCGAACGCCAGCCGCCAACGCCCGACCTGGGCCACGTCCTCGCGCCAGGCGAGCTCCTCAGGAGTAGCGGATGCGGGGGTCGAGGCCAGCATAGACAAGGTCGGCCAGGAGGTTGGCCAGGATGATCAGCGCCGCCGAGACGCTCAGGATCCCCATCAGCACCGGGTAGTCGGAGCGCGTCGCGGCGTCCCAGAAGAGGCGGCCCATGCCTGGCCACCCGAAGATCTGCTCGGTGACGAGCGCGCCCGCGAAGAGCTCGGGGAGGTCGAGGGCGGCGACCGTCACCAGCGGGATGGCGGCGTTGCGCAGCGCGTGCCGCAGGACCACCGCACGTTCGAAGAGGCCCTTGGCGCGGGCCGTACGGACGTAGTCCTGGGTCAGGGTCTCCAGCATGCTGGCCCGCAGGTATCGCGAGTAGTGGGCGACCCCGACCACGGAGAGGGTCGCGACCGGCAGGACCAGGTGCCGGAGGCGGTCGCCGAGGTCGAAGCTGGCGCCCGGCGAGGCCAGGCCTCCGAGCGGGAAGAAGCGCAGGTCCAGACCGAAGGCGATGATCAGCAGGAGGCCCAGCCAGAAGGTTGGCAGGGAGACGCCGGCGAAGGTCAGCCCGGTGGCGACGTAGTCGCCCACCGAGTACTGCCGGAGAGCCGTGTAGGCGCCGACCGGGATGGCGATCAGGAGCGTCACCAGGTAGACGCAGGCCATCAGGTAGGCGGTGTTCGGGAGCCGCTCGCCGATCATGGCCAGCACCGGCTGCTGGGTCGAGTACGAGTAGCCCCAGTCGCCGCTCAGGAAGTGGGTCAGCCAGCTCAGGTACCGGACGTATATCGGCTGGTCGAGACCCAGCGAGTGTTCGAGCCGCTGGAGGTCCTCGGGGGTGATGGTGGGGCTGTTCTCGTAGACGGAGAGCGGGCCGCCCGGCACCGCGTTCAGGATCAGGAACGAGATCACGCTGATGCCGAGCAGCAGTGGGATGGCCTGCAGCAGGCGCCGGGCCGTGAACCGGGCCAAGGTTCAGCCGTCCGCTACCGCTTTACGTACCAGTCCTGGGTCGTCCAGGTGATGTTGTCCCAGCCGTCAGGCTTGTAGCCGCCCACGTTGGTGCGGAAGGCGTCGATGCTGCCGCGGTTGTAGAGCCAGACTCCGATGTGGTCGTCCTCCAGGTCGCGCAGGATCTGGCTGTATAGCTGCTTGCGCTTCTCGACGTCGATGGTGGCGCCGGCCTGGTCGATCAGGCGGTCCACCTCGGGGTTCGAGTAGCGGTAGTAGTTGAAGCCGGCGCCGTTGTTCTCGGGGCGCGGGATGTTCTTGGAGTGGAAGCGGCCGGCGATGGTGGCCTGGGGGTCGGGGTCGGGCGTGGACGCGTACATGTTGATGTCGAAGTTGCCGCGCTTGCGGGGCGCGTTCTGGCTCCAGGAGCCGAAGAGGACCGAGGAGGGCACGTTCTTGATCTCCAGCTCGACCCCGATCTGGTGCCACTCGTCGATCAGCACCTGCTCAACCTGTTCGCGGATCCGGTCGCCGGTGGTGGTGGTGATGCTGAGGTGGGCCCGGACCCCGCCCTTGCTCCGGATGCCGTCCGCACCTTTCGTCCAGCCGGCCTGGTCCAGGATCTGGTTCGCCTTCTGTGGGTTGTAGTCCTCCTGCTTGACGTCCTTGGGCGAGTAGATCCCGATCGAGAGGGTCGTTTGCGCCGGCGTCGCCTTGCCGAACAGAAGCCTGTCGATGAGCCTCTTCTTGGGCGTCGCCAGCTCGAGCGCCTCCCGAAGCTTCACGTCTCCCAGCACCGGGTGCGGCACCCTGGGGTCGGCCGGGTTGCCCGGCTTCGACAGGTTGAACTCCAGGCGCTCCACCGAAGGGCTGGGAGTCGTGAGCACCTTGATGTCGGTGTTCTTCTCGAGGTCGGGGAGCTGGGCCTCCAGGAGGTTCCACATGGCGTCCACCTCGCCCGCCTTCAGCTGCGCCACCGCCGCCTCGCGTGAGGGGACGCTGCGGAAGATGAGCCGGTCGAGCAGCGGCTTGCCCTTGACCCGGTAGAGGGGGTTGCGCTCGGCCGTGATGTGGTCGGCGGCCTTGAACTCGGTGATCTTGAAGGGACCGGTGCCCAGCGGCTTGAAGATGTAGTCACTCTTGCTGACGTCAGCCACGCTCT
>DATGVT010000205.1:0-3397 GCA_035300005.1 Candidatus Acidiferrales bacterium | reverse complement strand
ACCTCCTCCGCGCCGGCGTCTGCGACTTCGCCGGGGGGCTGAGCCGGGCGCAGCGGTTACGCCTTCATCACGGTCGCCACCGCGGCCGCCGCGGCGGCGACATGTCGGGGGTCCGGTCCGTAGTCGAACGGAGAGCGCCGGCCCAGGAACTTCTGGGCCGCGTCGACCAGCTCCGGGTGGTCGTCGATGAAGCGGGTCGAGAGCCTCCCGGCCTTGAAGTCCGCGCTCTCCAGGATCGCCTGGTGATAGGCGATGGTGGTCGCCGGTCCGACGACCAGGAACTCGCTGAGCGCGCGCCGGCCACGGGCGATCGCCTCCGCCCGGTCGGCCCCGTGCACGATCAGCTTGGCCAGCAGGGAGTCGTAGTTGGGCGGCACCTCCGACCCCGGCCCGAAACCGCTGTCCACACGCACGCCCGGCCCGCCCGGGGCCACCCAGCGATGGATGCGCTTGGGGTTGGGGATGAAACGGCGGGCCGGGTCCTCCGCGTTGATGCGCATCTCGATCGCGTGGCCGGTCCAGGTGACCTCCGCCTGCTTGAAGCTGAGCGTGTGCCCGGCTGCCACCCGGATCTGCTCCTTGACCAGGTCGACGCCGGTGACCAGCTCGGTGATCGGATGCTCGACCTGGAGCCGAGCGTTGACCTCCAGGAAGTAGAACTCGCCGTGGCTGAAGATGAACTCGACGGTGCCGGCGTTGACATAGCCGGCCGCCTTCGCAGCCTTCACGGCAGCGGCTCCCATGCGAGCCCGCAGCTCGGCCGTCAGGGCGGGCGAGGGGGTCTCCTCCATGATCTTCTGGTGCCGGCGCTGGATCGAGCACTCGCGCTCGCCCAGGTGCGCGGCGTGGCCGTGGCGGTCGCAGATGACCTGGATCTCGATGTGCCGCGGGTGCCGGATGTACTTCTCCAGGTAGACGGTGGCGTCGCCGAAGGCGCTGCGGGCGGCCTGGGCCGAGCGCTCCACCGCGGCCCGGAGCTCGGCCTCCTTCTCCACCACCTGCATCCCGATGCCGCCTCCACCACCCGAGGGCTTGACGATCACCGGGTAGCCGATCTTCCGGGCCGCCTCGGCGCTGAGGTCGGGATCCTTGAGGGCCGCGCTGCCGGGGGTCACCGGAACGCCGCTCTTCGCGGCCAGGCGGCGCGCTTCCAGCTTGGAGCCGAGAACGCGCATGGCCGACGCGGGCGGGCCGATGAAGGCCAGCCCGGCCGCCTCGCAGGCCTCCGGGAAGGCGGCGCGCTCGGCCAGGAAGCCGTAGCCGGGATGGATGGCCTCGGCTCCGCAGTCGCGCGCGACCTGGATGATCCGGTCCAGGTTCAGGTAGGACTCGCTGGGCGCGGCGGTCCCGATGCGATGGGCTTCGTCGGCATAGCGGACGTGCAGGGAGTCGCGGTCGGCGTCTGAGTAGACAGCCGCGCTGGCGATGCCGAGCTCGCGGCAGGCCCGCAGCACGCGGATCGCGATCTCCGCCCGGTTGGCGACCAAGATCTTCTTGAAGAGCTCTTTCAAGGACTTCTACGCGACCGAGAGCAGCGGCTGGTTGGGGCTGACCACGTCACCCTCCTTGACGTAGACCGCCTGCACCTTGCCCGCCACCGTGGTGACGATGTCGTTCTGCATCTTCATCGCCTCCAGGACCGCGACCACGTCCCCCAGGCGAACCGGGTCGCCGGCCCTGACCGGGATCTTGACGATCAGGCCCTGCATGGGCGCCACCACGGCGCCCTCGCCGGAGGCACGCGCGGCCGGGGCAGGCTGGCCGGCGCCGGTTACAGGCGCGGCGGGGGTGACGGCCATGCCGGAACCGGTGACCCGCACCCGGTAGACCTCGCCTTCCACCTCCACATCGAACTCCGCGCTCCCGGAGGCCGCGGTCGCGGCCGGAGTCGCGGCCGGCGGCGGATCCGCGGCCGCCGCCGGTTCGGGCTCGGGCTCGGGCTCAGAGCGCTTCTCCGCCGTTCGGGGCGCGCGCCGCGCCTTCGGTTGCGGGCCCTTGAAGAACGCCGGGGCCAGTCCCGGGAAGAGGAGATGGATCAGGACGGCGTCGTCGTCCGCCGTGATCCCCATCTTCCTCAGCTGCTCGCGGGCGGGCTCCACCTGCGGCTCGAGCAGGTCCGCCGGCCGGATGGTGATCGGCTCCTCACGCCCCAGGACCTGGCGGCGCAGCGCTGGGTCGGCGGGCACCGGCGGCCGGCCGTAGAGGCCCTGCAGGTAGTCCTTCAGCTCCTGGGTGACGGTCGCGTAGCGGTCGCCGCCGATCACGTTGTAGACGGCCTGGGTGGCGATCATCTGCCGCAGCGGAGCCACCAGCGGCGGGAAGCCGAGCTCCCGACGGACGGCGCGCACCTCGTCCAGCACCTCCCGCAGGCGCGCCGCCGCGCCGTGCTGCTGCAGCTGCCGGACGATGTCTTCCAGCATCAGGCCCGGCATCTGGTAGTGGAGGATCTCGGCGTCCACGCGGTCGGCCACCGGCGACAGATGCTCCAGGTGAGCCTTCTTGAGAGCCTCCAGCTGGTGGGTTGCCTCGAGCAGCAGCTCCAGGTCCAGGCCGGTGTCGTAGTCGCCGCCGGCGAGAGCGGCGACCACGCTCTCGGTCGCCGGCTGTGAGGTGCCCCAGGCCAGCGGCGACATGGCGGTGTCGAGCACCACGGCGCCCGCCTCCACCGCCGCCATGTAGGCCATGGGGGCCATCCCGCTCGAGCAGTGCGAATGGACGACGATCGGCGCCTGGACGGTGTCCTTGAGCGCGGTCACCAGCTCCCAGGTCACCTGCGGGCTGAGGATGCCGGAGGTGTCCTTCACCACCACGTCGTCGCAGCCGAGCGAGACCAGCGCCCTGGCCAGCGAGCACCAGAGGTTGAGGTCGTGGGCCGGGGAGATTGCGTAGCAGAGCGCGCCCTGGACCCGCTTTCCCGCCCGCTTGGCGGTGGCGATCGCCGCCTCCATGTTGCGGAGGTCGTTCAGAGGATCGAAGAAGCGGAAGACGTCCACCCCGCAGGCGGCGGCGTGCCGGATGAAGAGCTCGACCACGTCGTCCGGGAAGTTGCGGTTGGCGACCAGGTTCTGGCCCCGGACCAGTGCCTGGATGGGCGTCCTGGGGGTGGCCTTGTGCAGGCGCCGGAGGTAGTCCCAGGGGTCCTCGCCCAGGCTGACGGAGGTCTCGAAGGTGGACCCGCCGAAGGCCTCCAGGCTGAAGAAGCCGACCGCGTCCAGGCGGGCGGCGATGGGGTAGATCTCCTCACCCCGCAGGTGCCCGCCCAGCAGTGACTGGTTGCCGTCGCGGAAGCTGGTGTCGGTCAGCTGCAGCCGGGGACCGACCTTCCTCTTCGCCATCACCTGGCCGTCACCTGGCCAGCGCCGACCGCAGCTCCCGGTGGCGCGAGGCCAGCTCACCA
>DATGVT010000204.1:0-2173 GCA_035300005.1 Candidatus Acidiferrales bacterium | reverse complement strand
CAAGCTAGGCGAGGAACGCGCAGGGCGACCCACCCGAGCCTAGGTAACGCTCCCGATGAGTGCGATCTGGGAAGTGGAGCGGGAGACGGGCTTCGAACCCGCTACCTCAACCTTGGCAAGGTTGCGCTCTACCGAGTGAGCTACTCCCGCCCGGCTCAGAGAAGCGAGTCTACCCGACCGTTCTGCTAGAGAGCGGCCCTCCGGCGCCGGCGTCCCATCCCCAGCAGGCGCAGGAAGAGGAGCGGGACCAATGCACCGATGAAGGCGATCACGATCTGGGTCAGGGTCGGGTGTCCCTGGATGACGAAGTGGAGGTTGAAGACCTCGGCCAGCAGGTTGCCGATCACCGCCCCCAGGATGCCGACCGTGATGTCGCCGACCACTCCGATGCCGCGGCCGAGCATCAGGCGGCTGGCCAGGAAGCCCGCGACCAGCCCGACCAGCATCCAGATCAGGAGGTGGTAGACGTCCACACTGATAGTGATGTTGCTAGGCATAGCTAAACCAGTATTGTCGGCTTTGGTGTAGGCGTCAATAGTCGGACCCGGAATTCACCGCAAGGTCTCGAGCAGATCCCCGTTCAAGATGAACGTGCGCCTGACGTTGCGGGCATTGACCGCGGCCGCCTTCCTGGTCGCCTTCACGCAGCTGCCGGGGACCCCGGCCAGAGCGGCCACGCCCGGCGGCCTCTTCGTCACCGGCCACGACCCCGACGCCCACGCGGTCGTCGGCCCGCAGGCGCCGGCCGAGCACCTGACCCAGGTCGCCATCGGCTACGTGACCAGCGGCAAGAGCTCGCCTCGGATCCTGCTGGTGACCGACCTCCGCAACCCCGGCGGTGACCAGGCGGACTCCCGCATCGGCCTGGCCAACTCCGGGTTCCATTCCTTCGACGTCGCCGATTACGGCTCCGGAACGGCCGGGGTGCTCGACCTCCACACCGTCCCCTTCCCAGCCTACGACGCCATCGTGGTCGCCTCCGACTTCGGAGGCTGGCTGCGTCAGGACGAGCTGGACATCCTCATCAGCCGCCAGAGCGAGCTCTGGAGCTTCGTCAACCACGGTGGCGGTCTGGTGGTCTTCGACGAGTGCGCCTGCGCCTACCCGCGGGCCTGGACCCGACCCTACGGCTTCCTGCCCTTCCTGCACAGCGCCGCCGGTTGGGTGCCCTGGGTGCACCTCAACGACGCCGGCCTCGCCATCGGGATGCTGCCCACCGACAGCTCGCAGGGCAACGCGCACAGCGAGTTCAGCTCAGCCGCCGGGCTGGCTGTTCTCGACCAGAGCCCCTGGGACGGCCGCCCGATCACCCTCGCCACCCGCGGCCAGTTCATCGGAGCCACCGGACCGGGTGCGGCGCCGCCCCAGATCACGTATCAGGGCCGGAACCCGGGACCCAACGCCAACGGCTGGAACAACACCGCCGTGACCCTGACCTGGAGCTGCATCCAGACCAGCGCCAACCTGCTGAGCCCCACGGCCACGGTGACGCTCTCCCATGAAGGGGCGGGCCAGTCGGCCACCGGCACCTGCTCCGACGTGAACGGCCAGTCGGTCACCAACACGCAGACCGGAGTCAACATCGACCTGACGCCGCCTGTGATCAGCTTCAGCGGCAACGCGGGCGAGTACACGGTCGACCAGACCGTGCAGATCACCTGCAGCGCCACCGATGCTCTCTCCGGCGTCGCCAGCTCCAACTGCCCCAGCCTGAACGCCCCCGCCTACACGTTCCCCACCGGAACCACCACGCTGACCGCGAACGCGACCGACAAGGCCGGCAACACCGGGACCGGCAGCGCCTCCTTCACCGTTCGCACCAGCTTCCAGGGCCTGTGCGGGCTGGTGCGCAGCCTGGTCGGAGACGCCGGCGTGGCGGACTCGCTCTGCGCCAAGCTGAGCGCGGCCGAGGCCTCGGCGGCGCGGGGTGACACCAACGCGCTGGCCGGCCAGATGGGCGCCTTCGCGAACGAGGTGGAGGCTCAGACCGGCAAGGCGATCAGCGCTGAGAACGCGGCGCTCCTCACTCGGCTGGCGGGCGAGCTGTACACGCCACCCAGCAGCCCAGCCCCGACCGGCGGCGGCGGGGGTGCAGGCGGCGGAGGCGGCAGCGGCAAGGGCCGGCACTTCGAGGAGAACCCCACCGCCCCCGGTCTCCTGGCCTGAGCCGCGC
>DATGVT010000203.1:0-2485 GCA_035300005.1 Candidatus Acidiferrales bacterium | reverse complement strand
GAGGTGGAGGGCGGCGGCCGGGTGGTGCTGGAGCCGGCGCTGGGCTGCGCCGTCCGCGGCCTCGAGCCGCTCTGCCCGCGCTGCGCCGAGGGCCGGCCCGGACTCTGCCAGAACGTGACCGAGGGGGCGGTCGGCACCGGCCTCCAGACCGGCTACTGCGCCGACACCGGCGGCGGCTGGGGCGAGGTGCTGGTGGCGCACCGCTCCCAGCTGCACCCGGTCCCCGACTCGCTCTCGGACGAGGCGGCGGTGCTGGTCGAGCCCCTGGCCTGCTGCATCCACGCCGCGCTGCGGGGCGGGGCGGGCAAGGACGACCTGGTGGTGGTCTTCGGAGCCGGCACCATCGGCCTGCTGACCGTGGCCGCCGTCCGCGCCTTCACGCCGCCCAGGCGACTGGTCGCGGTGGCCAAGCACCCGCAGCAGCGACAGCTGGCCCGCGAGCTGGGCGCCGACCAGGTCATCGCGCCGGACGAGGTCTTTCAGCGCGTGCGCTTCGCCAGCGGGGCGAGAAGGCTGGACGGGATGGGCGGGCCGCTGCTCCTGGGCGGCGCGGACGTGACCTTCGAGTGCATTGGCCGCGCGCCCAGCCTGAATGACGCGGTCAGGTTGACGCGGGCCGGCGGCACCGTGGTGGCGGTCGGGATGCCGGGCGAGGAGAAGGTGGACTGGGCCCCCATCTGGCAGCGGGAGCTGACCGTGTTGGGCGCTTACGCGTACGGCCTGGAGAAGGTCGGCAAAAAGACTCGCCGTACCTTCGAGCTCGCCTTGGAGGCGGCGCCCGAGCTGCACCTGGAGCGGCTGACGGGGCCGCTCTTCACGCTGGGCGAGTACCGCGAGGCCATCGAGTACGCGCTGGCCGCGGGCCGGCTGGGCGCGGTGAAGGTCGCCTTCGATCTGCGACCATTGACCGGCTAATGCCACGGCCGGGTGCCGTCATCGAGGTCGACCGCAACACCCCGCCGGTCCTCTTCCACTACGGCGAGGGTGTCCGCCTGGAGCGGCTGCCGCTTGGCAGCCGGATCGTCTACCCGCCCGACCCGATGGAGCCGATCCCGCATCCGGAGCGCGCCATCCGCCGCGCGCTGGGCAAGCCTCTGGAGGAGGATCCGCTGAAGTCGCTCCTGCGCCGGGGCATGAAGCTGACCGTCGCCTTCGACGACCTCTCCCTGCCGCTGCCCCCGATGGCGGCCCCCGACGTCCGCCAGCTGGTGCTGGAGGAGGTGGTGGAGCTGGCCGCCGAGGCGGGCGTGGAGGACATCCACCTGGTGGCCGCCAACTCCCTGCACCGCCGGATGACCGCCGACGAGATCCGGCACATCGTCGGCGAGCGGATCTTCACCACGTTCTGGCCGGACCGGCTCTACAACCACGACGGCGAGGACCCGGACGGCAACGTCTACATCGGCAAGACCGGCGAGGGGGAGGAGGTCACCATCTCGCGCCGGGCGGCGGAGTCGGACCTGGTCATCTACGTCAACCTGACCCTGGTCCCCATGGACGGCGGCCACAAGTCGATGGCCACCGGCCTGGGCAGCTATCGCAGCGTGCGGCCGCACCACAACGTGAAGACGCTGCTCGGCTCGCGGTCCTACATGAACCCGCCCGACTCCGCGCTGCACCACTCCTGCATCAGGCAGGGTCAGCTGATCGAGGACACGGTCCGCGTGTTCCACATCGAGACGACGGTCAACAACCACAGCTTCCCGGCGGTCGCCAACTTCATGCAGAAGCGGGAGACCGACTGGACTCCGCAGGACCAGGCCATGTTCCTGGCCGTGAAGCAGATGACGGACCTCGCCCCGCCGGGCGTGAAGCGCACCGTCTTCCACTCCATGCGTGCACCCTACGGGCTGACCAGCGTGCAGGCGGGCCAGGTCGACACTGTGCACGACCGCACGCTGGATCAGGTCCGGGCGCAGATCCTGGTGCCGGTGGAGGGGCAGACCGACATCCTGACCATGGGCGTGCCCTACCTCGGGCCCTACAACGTGAACGCGCCCATGAACCCGGTCCTGGTCGTCTGCATGGGCCTCGGCTACCTCTTCAACTTCTACCGGAAGCAGCCGCTGGTGCGGAAGGGCGGGGTGCTGATCCTGACCCACCCCTGCCGCTACGAGTTCGACTCCATCCAGCACCCGAGCTACATCGACTTCTACGACGAGGTGCTGGCCGACACCACCGACCCTCTGCAGATCGAAGAGCGCTACGAGCAGCGCTTCGCCGAGGACCCCTGGTACCGCCAGCTCTACCGGCGCTCGTACGCCTACCACGGCGGCCATCCCTTCTACGCCTGGTACTGGGCCGCCTTCGCGCTCGATTACCTGGGCGACGTGATCATCGTGGGTGGCGACCGGGAGACGGTGCACCGCCTGGGCTTCAAGTGCGCGAGCACCCTGGAGGACGCCCTGGAGATGGCCGAGCACACGGTGGGCCGCTACCCGAGCATCACCCACGCGCGCACCCCGCCGATCCTGCTGGCGGACGT
>DATGVT010000202.1:0-4246 GCA_035300005.1 Candidatus Acidiferrales bacterium | reverse complement strand
ATCCGCGACCCGGCCGAGCTGCGCCGGCTCTGCCGGCGCGGCGAGTGGCGGCTGACCACGGCCGGCCACTGCCCGGCGCACCAGCAGGCCAACCTGGTGCTGCTGCCGGCCGCCTACGCTGCCGAGTTCGCCGCCTTCTGCTCCCGCAACCCCAAGCCCTGCCCGGTGATCGAGATCACCCCGCCCGGAGAGTGGGAGCCGAAGCTGTCGGCGCCCGGCGCCGACCTCCGCACCGACCTGCCCGGCTACCGCGTCTACCTGCGGGGCGAGCTGGCCGAGCGGCGACCCCAGATCGGGGAGCTCTGGCGCGACGATCTGGTCGGCTTCCTGCTCGGCTGCAGCCACACCTTCGAGCACGCGCTGGCCGAGGCAGGCGTACGGGTGGCGCACGTCGAGTGCGGCACCACGGTGCCGATGTTCATCACCAACCGCCGCTGCCGGGACGCCGGCCGCTTCCGAGGGCCGCTGGTGGTGACCATGCGCCCCATCCAGCCCGCGCAGGTGCCGCTGGTGCTGGAGCTTTCGGCGCGCTATCCGCACGCCCACGGGTCGCCGGTCCACCTGGGCGACCCGGCGGCGATCGGCATCGGCGACCTCCAGAAGCCCGACTTCGGCGATCCGGTCCCGATGGCGGACGGGGAGCTGCCGGTCTTCTGGGCGTGCGGGGTGACCCCGCAGGCGGTTGCTCGAGAGGCCAAACCCGAGCTTATGATCACCCACGAGCCCGGCCAGATGCTGGTCACCGACCTGCCACGGGAGGCAGCTCCAGGGGGATGACGCAAATGAGAGGCACCGCTCAGCTGCTCGCGGTCATGCTCCTGGCGGTTGCCTGCGGCGGCGCCGGCGGCCCGACTAAGGCCAACCTAGGCGAGATCAAGGTTGGGGCTCTGTTCCCCCTGTCGGGCTCCGTGGCCAGCTCCGGCAGCGACGCCCTTCACGGCGCCGAGCTGGCCGCCGACATCCTGAACGGCCAGTACTCCAGCATCGACCTCCCCAGGCTGAGCGTCGGCAAGATCAAGCTGGTCTCCGGCGACACCCAGGGCGACGCCCAGATCGGCGCCAGCGAGGTCGACCGCCTGGTCAACAACGAGAAGATCGTCGGCCTCCTGGGCTGCTTTCAGTCCGCGGTCACGGTCACCGCCAGCGTGCGCGCCGAGCGGCTGGGGATCCCGATGGTCAACGGGTCCTCGTCCTCGACCGCATTGACCGAGCGGGGCCTGCAGTGGTTCTGGCGGACGGGGCCCTCGGACCTGACCTTCGCCCAGACCTACTTCGACTGGTTCAAGACCGTCGCCGCCCAGCACCCGGTTAAGAAGGTCGTGATCGTCAACGAGAACGACCAGTTCGGCAACGACGGCGCCAAGGTCCTGACCCAGCTCTCGGGCCAGAACGGCATCACCGTGGTGGAGAACATCGTCTATCCGTTCAACGCCACCGACGTCACCTCGGCCGTGCAGAAGATGCGCGGTGACAGCGCCGACGCCGTCTTCGTCTTCGCGTTCATCAACGACTTGGTGCTGCTGCTGAAGACGATGGCCACTCTCAACTACACGCCGCCGGTGCTGCTCGGCTTCGGCGCCGGCTTCGTCGACCCCAAATTCGTGTCCACGCTGGGCACCAAGACCGACTACGCGATCACACGCGCAGCCTGGTCCCTGGAGGTCGGGGAAAAGAACGCGACCGCCAAGGCGGTGGCGGACGCCTTCAAGAAGAAGTACGGGCAGAACATGACCGAGAACTCGGCCCGCGAGTTCGAGGCCATGATGACGCTCGGCCTGGCCATCGAGTCGGCCGGCTCCACCAACCCGGCCAAGCTGCAGGACGCGATCAAGAAGACCGACATCAAGAAGACGATCATGCCCTGGAAGGGGATCAAGTTCGACGCCAAGGGGCAGAACCAGTACGCGTCCGGGGTCATCCAGCAGATGAAGGACGGCCAGTACCACGTGCTCTTCCCGACCGCCTCGGCGAGCGCACAGGTGGTGTGGCCGATCCCGTCTCTCTCCTCGCGCTGAGCCAGCGGCGCTGAGTTGCAGGAGGTCGCGCAGGCCGCCGTCAGCGGCCTGCTGATCGGCGCCCTCTACGCGCTGGTCGCCGTCGGGCTGACGCTGATCTTCGGCGTCATGGACATCGTCAACTTCGCGCACGGCGACTTCCTGATGCTGGCCATGTACGTCAGCTTCTGGGCCTGGGCGCTGCTCGGCCTCGACCCCCTCCTCTCGACGCCGCTGGCGGCGATCGCCCTGGCCGCCTTCGGCGTGCTCGTCTACCTGCTCTGCATCCGGCCGGTGCTGAAGGGGCCGCCGCTGGCCCAGATCATCGTCACCTTCGGGCTGCTGGTATTCATGCGGGGCGCGGCCCAGCTCGCCTTCAGCGCCGACGCGCGGGGCGTGCCCAACCCCTTCCTGGACCCGGTCAAGGTCACGCTGGGGGCCGTTGTCGCGGGCGGCCCCCAGCTGGCGGCCGCGCTGGGCGCCGTGCTCTGCACCGGGCTGGTCTGGTGGTTCGTGGCCCGCACCGAGGTCGGTTCCGCGATCCAGGCGGTCGCGCAGGATGCCGAAGCGGCCCGGCTGATGGGTATCGATCCCAACCGCATCCACGTCCTGGTCTGGCTGATCGGAGGCGCCTCGGTGGGCGTCGCCGGGGCCCTGCTGATGAACTTCTTCACGGTCGATCCCGGCGCCGGCGGCAACTTCGGCCTGGTCGCCTTCGTGGTCGTGGCCCTCGGCGGCTTCGGCTCGCTGAGAGGCGCGTTTGCGGCCGGCCTGGCCCTGGGCGTCCTCCAGGACCTGGTCGGGCTGGCGGCCCCGGCTTACGGCTTCGCCGCCATCTTCGCCCTCTACCTGGCCGTGATCCTGGTCCGGCCCCAGGGCCTGTTCGGTGCGCGCTGAGGCGGCCCGCTGGGGGCCGGCGGCGGCCGTGGCGGCCGCGCTGGTGGCCTATCCCTTCCTGGTCAAGGACCCCTTCTGGCAGGACCTCGCGATCCTGGCCCTGGTCCTGGCCACCGCGGCTGCGGGCTGGAACCTGCTGGGGGGCTTCGCGGGCCAGGTCTCCTTCGGCCACTCGATCTTCTTCGGCATCGGCGCCTACGTCACCGGCTACCTGCTCCTGCGCTTCGACGCCTCGCCCTGGCTGGGGATGGCGGCCGGGGCAGCGCTGGCGGTCGGGGCGGGCATCGTGATCGGCTTCCCGGCCTTCCGGCTGCGCAGCCACTACTTCTCGATCGCGACCATCGCTATGCAGCAGGTGGTCTTCACCGTCGTGCTCAACAATCGAGAGCTCGGGTCCGCGACCGGCCTGGAGCTGCCGCTCAAGCCGGCCGGCCTGGCCAATCTACAGTTCTCCATCCGGGACCCGACCGGATACCACCTGGTGGCAGTGGGTCTGCTGGGCGTGGCCCTGCTCTCGGTCTGGCTCTTCCTGCGGGGGAGGCCGGGAGCTTACCTGCGCGCGATCCGCGACGACGAAGAGGTGGCACAGGCGATGGGGATCCCGATCCGCCGCTACAAGCTCTACGCCCTCTCGCTCTCGGCCGCCTTGACCGCCCTGGCCGGCGGTTTCTTCGCCATGTACGCGCTCTTCGTGCAGCCGACGGCGGTGCTCTCCCTCTCGCGCTCGATCGAGATCGTCCTGGTGGCCGTGCTGGGTGGCGCCGGCACCTACTGGGGACCCCTGCTGGGCGCCTGGGTCCTGGTCTTCATCGAGAAGTACACCCGCACCACCTTCTCCGGCGGCGGGGTCGGCCTCGACTTCGTGGTCTACGGGTTGATCGTCATGGCCATCGCCATCCTGGAGCCGGCGGGCCTGGTCGGGCTGGCGCGCCGCGCCTGGCGCCTGGCCAGGCGGTGAAGCTGCTCGAGACGGAGGGCTTGACCCGCCGCTTCGGCGGCCTCCTGGCGGTCAATTCAGTCTCGCTGAAACTCGAAGAGGGCGAGATCGTGGGGGTGATCGGCCCCAACGGAGCCGGCAAGTCGACACTCTTCGGACTGATCGCCGGCGCGCTCCGCCCCTCCAGCGGGCGGGTGAAGTTCGCCGCCAGGGACGTCACCGGCTGGCCTTCGGACGCGGCGGCCCGGGCCGGGGTGGGCCGAACCTACCAGATCGTTCGCATCTTCCGCTCGATGTCGGTGCTCGACAACGTGCTGGTGGGCGCCTACCTGCGCGAGCCCAGGCCCCGGCTCGCCCGCCAGGCGGCCTGGAGCGTGCTGGAGCGGGTCGGGCTGGCCGAGCAGGCGGCGCGCCCCGC
>DATGVT010000201.1:0-6412 GCA_035300005.1 Candidatus Acidiferrales bacterium | reverse complement strand
AGCAGCACGGCGATGACCACCATCAGGCCGCCCAGAAGGTAGCCGAGGAGGTCCCGCTTCAGATGCATGGAGGGGGTCAGGTACAGGCCGAGCGAGGCCAGCATGATCAGCGCCGCCGAGACGTGGACCCGCACGCAGAAGGGCATGTAAGGCGCGAGCCGGGCGAGCCACGTGATCTCGATGCCCTCCCCGAGGACCCGCCCAGCGACGCGGACCCCGAGCGTGACCGCGATCGCCAGCACGATGTAGGCGAGCGACAGCGGCTGGAGCGCGAAGCTCCAGTCCCACGGATAGCTGCCGGGCACGAACCAGGCCGCGTGGGCGAACGGCATGGATAGAGCGAAGCTCATACCGGGACCTGGTTATCCCCCACCAAGCGAAGGATAGGTCGCCTCTCGGATCGGCTGAGCGGCGCAGTCACGGCATGCGGAGCACGCTCGTCGCTGGCTACGCTTTCAGCACCAGGTGGCCAGAGTGCCGCCAACGAGGACGTTTAGCGGGCCAGGGCCTCGCGCGGACTCCGGTTGGACGGAGCCCAGCCCAGCTCGGCGCGGGCCTTCTGGTTGGAGAGGACGATCCGGCTGTCGACCAGCAGGAGCTTCACGTAGGGCGCTGAGAGCCCGAAGACGAAGGCGGGCACCGAGGAAGGCGCCGGCGCGCCGGCAGAGCTGGCCAGGCAGCGGAGGAACTCGGCCAGCGACATCGGCTCGTCCTCGACGACGTTGTAGACGGCGCCCGGCTTGCCTCTCTCCACAGCGGCCACCACGGCTGCGGCGGCGTCCTCGATGTAGATCCAGGGCGTGAGCCCAAGCGCGCCGTTGACCACCGGCAGCTTCCGGCGCCGCAGCTCCCCGATCAGCGCGTCGGAGCCGGTGCCTGGGCCGTAGAAGCCTCCGAAGCGGAGCACGATCCCCTCGATCCGGCCCGCCCGCGCTGCCTCGAGGATGCCGGTCTCCTTGCTGAGCATGGCTTGCACGGAAGCCGCCGCTTGCCGATCCGGCGGCTGCACGGGAACGGGCGCGTCTTCCGTGAGCGGTGCCGCGCCCAGGTCGCCGGTGCCGTAGATGGAGAAGAAGGACTCCGCGACCAGGCGGTGGGCGCCGGCCGCGATCGCTGCCTCCAGCAGGTTGCGGCTGCCCACCGTGCGCACCCGGTTGGTGGCCTCCAGATCTTTCGCTTTCCGGGGACCCCCCTTGGGCAGGTTCGTGAGCAGGTCCACCACCACCTCCGGTTGGGCCGCCTTGAGGGCCTGCTCCAGGCCGCTCCGGTCGAAGACGTCAGGCGTGACGACGCGCGCCCGCTGCTGCTCGAGCCAGGCCTTGCTGCTCCGGCTGCGGGTGGTCGCCGTCACCTCGTGGCCGGCCTTGGTCAGAGCCGCCACCGCCGGCAGCCCCAGGGCTCCGCCGCCGCCGGCGACAAAGACCCGCATCAGCGTCGCGCCACCAGGAGCTGGCCGCCGCGACCGGCGAAGAGGGGTAGTGCGTCTTCCGGTACCCCCACCTCGCGCGCGAAGCCGCTGAGGTCGGGGCGGGTGACGGCCGCTTCGGCGAAGCCGGCCTGGCGGGCGGCATCCACCAATTCGACGTCCTCGAAGAAGCGAATGCGGCTGGCAAAGGGATAGGGCGCCGCCGGGGTCCCCCGCAGCTCGGGCGAGCCCGAGAACACCACCAGCCGCCCGCCCTCGGCCAGGACTCTCCGGATCTCTGCCAGAGCAGCCACCGGGTCGGGCAGGAAACCGACCACACCCGTCATAACGGCGCAGGTGAAGGTCTCCTCCGCGAAGGGCAGCCGGTCCGCCTCGGCCTCCTCGATCCGGAGCCGGCCCTCGGCGATGGCGGCCGCGTTGGCCCCGAGCGCGGTGCGCACCATGTCCGGGCTGTGGTCGACGGCCGCCGCCCGGCAGCCGCTGCGCAACGCGTCCTGCAGAAAGGCGCCGCCGCCGCAGCCGACCTCCAGCAGGTGGTCGCCCGGTCCCAGCGCCAGGGTTTGCAGGATGGCCTTGAAGTTGGGCCGGTGGAAGAGCGGATCGGAGTAGGTGCCGCGCGCGCGGCCGCCGGTGGGGCGGCGCACGCTGCGGTCCGTCAGCCAGTCGCCGAAGCCGGCAGGTGCGATGGCCGTCAGCAGCGGCGCCAGGACCTCGTCCGCGAACCAGCCCACCAGCTCGCCACCCTGATCGGCCAGCAGTCCGCCCCAGCCTCGGTGCTCGACCGTGACTCGAGTTCCACTTGGCACCGGCTCGAAGCGCAGCTCGAGCTGGGTCGCCGTCTCCGGCAGCCAGTCGGCCGGCCGCCAGTCGAGCTGGAGGCGGCGTCCAGGCTCCCAGGCGGCGACCCGCCCCACCTCCACATCGTCCTGGGTGACCCGGCCTTGCGGGCCGGCTACCAAGCTGATGCCCCTTCGGGCCAGGGACAGGGTGAGCTCGTCCAGCAGGACCTCGAAGGCCTCATCCGTCGGCAGGGCGACCTCGATGGTGGCGCGCATGGTGTCAATTCGGGAAGTTTCCCTGGTAGTGCTCGAAGTTGTGGACATGGATCTAAGATAGGACCGGCGGCGGGACTCCCGGGCGAGGCAATGAGGTGAGCTCCGTGGCGGTCGAGCGCCGTACTGCGCAGCGCCGGGAAGAGAGCCGGCTGCTGGCAGCGCTCTTCCATGCAGCCCGCGACGGCATGCTGATCGCGGACGAGAAGGGCAGGCTCCTCGACGCCAATCCCTCTCTGTCGGCCCTCACCGGCTTCTCCCACGCCGAGCTCCTGGGTCGCGACGGCTTCGAGCTGATCGGTAGGGGACCCTCGGGTGAGACGACGCTGCTCCGCAAGGACGGCACGCCGATCACCATCGACTACCACTGGGTGCCGAACATCCAGCCCGGCCGCAACCTGGGGGTGGCGCGGGACGTCACCGAGCAGAAGCTCCTTCGCGAGGACCTGGCTCAAAGCCGGGAATATCTCCGGAAGCTGCTGGACTCGATGGCCGAGGGAATCCTGATCGTCGATGTCGAGGCCCGCGTGACGTGGGCCAACCCCGCCGCGGAAAGGCTCCTGGGTCCCCTTTCCAACGGGACCGTCCCCTGGAAGGAGAGCGGCTCGCGCTACCGGGGCCTCCTGCCTGACGGGGCGCCCGTGACCCGCGACAGCAGCCTGGTGCTGAAGGTCCTTCGGGAAGGCAACCCCCTCTCGGCGCAGGAGCGCACGATCGAGACAGCCGACGGTGAGCGGCGGGACATCCTCGTCAACGCAGCTCCACTTCGCCAGCCGAACGGCGCCATCGAAGGAGTGGTTCTCTCGTTCGGCGAGGTCACGTCGGTCAAGCGAGCCGAGCGGGACCTTGCACTCCGGCTTCGCGAGCAGGCTGCGGTGGCCAGGCTGGGTAAGGAGGCGCTCGGGACGCAGCCACTGGCCAGCCTGCTCGACAGCGCCGTCTCTCTGGTCGCGGAAGCGCTCGGCGCCGACGTGGTGGGCATCTTCGAGGTGGCGCCGGGAGGCGACGAGCTCGTGGAGCGCGCCCGTCACGGGTTGCCGGGCACGAAACCAGGGATGGTCCGGCTCCCGAACTCCGACCGCCTGCTGCCCGGCCGGGCGATGAGCTCCCCCGGGCCGCTGATAGTCCGCGACTACCGGGAGGCGGAGGTCGAGCTGCCGAAACGCCTTGTGGAGCGCGGCGTCCGGAGTGGGATGGCGGTCGTCATCCCAGGGCGCTCAGAGGCTTTCGGGACGGTCGCCGCCTACTCGATCCGGCCGGGTGCCTTCGTGCAGGTGGACGCGGACTTCCTGCAAGCGATCGCCAACGTGCTGGCCGACGCCATCGAGCGCAAGCAGGCCGAGGACGCGCTCTCCGAACGCAGCCGGCAGCTGGACCAGGCCAGGGCCGACCTCGAGCTGATGCTGGCCACCGTCCAGGCTCTGGACCAGGAGCGCCGCGAGCTGCTGGCGGGCCAGGTGGCCGCCCAGGACCTGGAACGGCGGCGGGTGGCGCGTGAGCTCCACGACTCGATCGGGCAGCTGCTGACCTCGGCCTCGCTCTACGCCAAGTCGGTCGCCGAGGAGCACCCCGCGGGTGAGATCAACATCTCCAAGCTGCGCGGCCTGCTGGACGAAGCGCTGCGCCAGACCCGGAGCCTGGCCTGGAGCCTGCGTCCGGTCGAGCTGACCGACCTCGGCCTGGCCTCGGCCCTCCGCCGGCTGGCACAGAGCATCCAGGAGCAGAGCGGCCTCAAGATCGACCTCCACTGCAGCCGGCTCAAGGCGGCCGTCCCTCACGAGGTGGAGGCCGCTACCTACCGGGTGGTGCAGGAAGCGCTTGCCAACGTGGTCCGGCACGCCCAGGCGCAGTGCGCCTCGGTGGTGGTTGCCAGGCGCGGCGAGCAGCTGGTCACGGTGGTCGAGGACGACGGCAGGGGGCTTCCCGAGGGGCGGCCGAGCACGACCGGGCTCGGGCTGCGCGGGATGCACGAGCGGGCCGAGGTCCTGGGTGGCAGCCTCAAGGTCGAGTCCAGCCCCGGCCGGGGGACGACCCTCCGGTTCGAGGTCCCGCTGGCTTGAGCGACGGCGACACCCGCCTGCTGGTGGTCGAGGACCATGCGGTCGTCCGTGAGGGTCTCCGCCTCCTGCTCGAGCGGCAGCCCGGGCTGACCGTGGCCGGCCAGGCGGCCAGCCTGCGCGAAGCTCTCCAGTCGCCGGCCGAGCCGGATGTCATCCTGGCCGACCTGATCCTCGGTGACGAGCGGGGACCGGCCGTCGTGCAGGCGCTGCACGCCGGGTTTCCCGGGGCCGCCATCCTGGTCCTGACCATGGTCGACAGCCCCGCCGACGTGGAGGGCTCCCTGGCGGCCGGCGCGCGCGGCTACCTCCTCAAGGAGGCGGCGGCCGAACAGCTGGTGGACGCCGTCCGCCGGGTGGCCCGGGGCGAGGAGTACCTCCACCCCCAGCTGGGGGTGGCGCTGGCCCGCCGGCGCCAGCAGCCGGGACCGCTCTCGCCGCGGGAGCGGGAGGTGCTGAGGCTGATCGCGGGCGGGCACACCAACGCCGAGATCGCTGACCGCCTGGGGGTCGCCAGGCGCACCGTGGAGACCCACCGCGCCCACATCTTTCAGAAGCTTTCGCTGCGGACCCGCGCCGAGCTGGTTCGCTACGCCAGCGAGGCGGGTCTGTCCGAGCACTCGTAGTCCACCATCGGTCCTCCCCCGCGTCGGGGGAGGGTGGAGGCCAGATCAGCTGGTCAGTGCGATCGAGGAGCTGGACTCCCTGAGCGTGTGAATCCGGAGCCGCGTGGCCCGGCCGCGGAGGTGGAGCTCGCCGGCCGCGTTCAAGTGCTCCCGCGAGCTGAGGCGCTCCGCGGTTGCCTCGCTGACCAGCCAATCCATTCCGCGCGTCTTGGTCGCCTCTTCGAGCCGGACGACTGTGTTGACGGGATCCCCGATCACCGTGTACTCGCGGCGCTGCGGCGCCCCGATGGTCGCCACCAGAACGCTTCCGGTGTGGAGGGCGAGCCCCACCTGCAGCCCGTCCACCTCCTCGAAGACCCCGGCGGCGTTCATGGCGGCCAGGCGCGCTCGCATCGCCATCGCCGTCTGCAGGGCTCGGTCGGCGTCGTCGGGTTGCGTCTCGGGCAGGCCGAAGACCGCCAGCATGGCGTCGCCCGCGAACGACATCAGGGTCCCGCCGTGCTCGAAGAGGATCGAAACCATCTCTCCGAAGTAGGCGTTGAGGATCCGCACCACCACGTCGGGGCTGAGCAGCTCCGAGAAGCTGGTGAAGCTGCGAATGTCCCCGTACAGCATCGTGACCAGGCGCACCTCGCCTCTCCTGGACAGGTCGTGGCCCCTCGTCAGCAGCTCGAGGGCCTGCCGCTCGGGAAAGTAGCGCTGGAAGGCCGCCAGGAGAGCCTCCCGTTGGTCGGCCTCGATCCGGTCCCGTAGGGCCTTCAGCCGGAGCAGGGAACGGACCCGCGCCTGCAGTTCGACCCTTTCCACCGGCTTGCTGAGGAAGTCGTCCGCCCCCGCCTCCAGGGCCCGGACGCGGTCGGCTGTCTCGTTGAGCGCCGTGACCATGACCACCGGGACCAGCCGCGACTCCTCTTGGCCGCGAAGCAGGCGGCAGACCTCGATGCCGTCCAGGCCGGGCATCTGGATGTCGAGCAGCACCAGGTCCGGGCAGTCGGCGGCGATCAGATCCAGGGCCGCCTGCCCGTTGGTCGCGCTGACGACCTCGCATTCCAGCGGCTCGAGGTAGGCATGCAGGAGCTGGAGGTTGGTCTGGGTGTCGTCGACCGCCAAGACCAGCGGCCGGGCCCTGGCCATCAGGCGCCCCGCTCTCCGCTGGCCGTCTCCCGCGACTCCAGAACCGTGGCCACCGTACGCGCGAAGGTGCGGGTGTTGATCGGCTTGGTTATGTAGGCCTCACAACCGGCTGCCAGC
>DATGVT010000200.1:0-2203 GCA_035300005.1 Candidatus Acidiferrales bacterium | reverse complement strand
CCCTCCACCCACGCGCGCTCGTCCCGCGGCTGCAGCCGGACCCGCTCGGTCGCCTCCACCAGCTGGTGGTCGAAGATCCGCTTGTAGCCCTCGGTGGTGTCGGAGCCGATCACCTCCAGCGCCGCGCTCAGACCCCCGCTGATCCCCAGCACCTCGTCGAAGAAGCGCTGGAAGAAGACCGTGTGCCGCGCCTCGTCCGCGATCTGAGTGGCCAGGAAGATGCGCTCGTCCTCCTCCGGCGCCGCATGCAGGAGTGGGGAGAGGGTGTCGGTGACGGCCTGCTCGCCAATGAAGAAGGCGACCAGCGTCCGCCGGATCCCCTCCTTGAACCCCGGCTGCAGCGCCGCCCAGTCCTCCTGGTCGCGGCTGAAGTCGAGCTCCGACACCGCCCACTGCTGCGTCTCCCAGCGCCGGTACAGGGAGGCGGCGTCGATCTCCGGTCCCAGCAGGTGGTCCATCTGGGCCTGCACGTCCTCCAGGTCCACCGCCAGCAGCTCGCCGAGCGGCGCCTCCTCGACCCGCCGGACCGCCTCCAGGACGCCCACGGCAGTAGGGTAACTCGGTCCCCTCCCTACCCTCCCCGCAGGCGGGGAGGGAGACAACTTCACAATTAGCCCAATGGCCCTGCCGGACGGAATCGTCGCCTTCGTCAAGGCCTCCTGTCCCACCTGCCAGCTGACGGCTCCCGTCCTGGTCCAGCTGGCCGCCCGCGACCTGCCGCTCACGGTGTACACGCAGGACGACCTGGCCTTCCCACCCGGCCTCCAGCCGCGCGACGACACCGAGCTCGAGCTCTCCTACCGCCTGGGCATCGAGACGGTGCCCACGCTGTTCAGGGTCGAGAAGGGCGAGGTCCGGGCGACCACCCAGGGCTGGTGGCGCGACCGCTGGGAGGAGCTGACCGGAGCCGAAGGCCTGGGGCCCGGCCTGCCTTCGTTCCGCGCCGGCTGCGCCTCCCGCACCCTGGACCCCGGCCTGCCCGAGCAGCTGGCCGCGCGCTACGGCGGCGAGAAGCTGCGGGCCCGCCGGGTCGAGCTGGGCGAGCTCGAAGATCCCTTCGAGGCCATGCACGACCGCGGCTGGTCCGACGGCCTGCCGCTCGTCCCGCCCACCAGGGAGCGCGTGCTGCGCATGCTCGAAGGCACCCGCCGCGACCCCCGGGAGCTGGTCGCGGTGGTGCCGCCGGACCTGGTCGAGTGCACGGTCGAGAAGGTGGCCATCAACGCGGTGCTGGCCGGCTGCCGCCCCGAGTACCTGCCCGTCGTCCTCACCGCGCTGGAGGCGGCCTGCAGCGAGGAGTTCAACATCCACGGCCTGCTGGCCACCACCTGGTTCTCGGGTCCCGTCGTGATCGTCAACGGCCCCCTTGCCCAGGAGATCGGCATGAACTCGGGCGTCAACGCCCTGGGCCAGGGCAACCGCGCCAACGCCAGCATCGGCCGCGCCCTCCAGCTGGTGGTTCGCAACGTGGGCGGCGGCCGGCCGGGCGGTGTCGACCGCGCCGTCCTCGGGAACCCCGGCAAGTACACCTTCTGCTTCGCCGAGGACGAGGCCGGGTCACCCTGGGAGCCGCTCGCGGTAGAGCGCGGGGTCCCCCGCGGCCGCTCCGCGGTGACGCTCTTCGCCGGCTCCGGCGTCCAGGGCGTGGCTGACCAGCGCTCACGCACACCAGAGTCGCTGGCCCGGAGCCTGGCCGCCTGCCTGCGCGTGGTCGCGCACCCGAAGCTGGCCCTGGCCTGGGACGCCGTCGTGGTCGTCTCGCCCGAGCACGGGCGGGTCTTCCGGCAGGCCGGCTGGTCCAAGGCGCGCCTGCGGGAGGAGCTGGACCGGCTGCTGACCATCCCGGGCGAGGAGCTGGTCCAGGGCGCGGGCGGGATCGCCGAAGGGATGCCCGAGCGGATGCGCGCCCAGGCCGTCCCCAAGTTCCGGCCAGGGGGCCTGTGGTTCGTGCACGCGGGAGGGTCCGCCGGCCTCTTCTCGGCCATAATCGGAGGCTGGGTGAGCGGCGCCGGCGGCAGCCAGGCGGTCACCCGCGAGATCGAGAGATGAGCGTGCTGGAGCTGCTCGACCCCACCTCGGAGCGCCGCCCCGCTGAGCGCCAGCGGGCGCCACGCCCGCGCGGCCTCGAGGGCCGCCGGCTGGGCCTGCTCGACATCTCCAAGCCGCGCGGCGACGTCTTCCTGGACCGGCTGCACGAGCTGCT
>DATGVT010000199.1:0-7068 GCA_035300005.1 Candidatus Acidiferrales bacterium | reverse complement strand
GCCTCGGCCAGCGACTCGCCGCGGACGAGCCTGGCGATGGCTTCGATCACGGTCTCTAAACCCTCCCCTCCGGGGAGGCTAGGGAGGGGCCGTGACTTTCCCTCCCCTCCGGGGAGGCTAGGGCGGGGCCGTGACTTTCCCTCCCCCGTTGGGGAGGGTAGGGAGGGGACGCCACGCGCGCACTCACGAAGTTCCTGAGGATGTCCATGCCGCAGCGCGTCAGGATCGACTCCGGGTGGAACTGGACACCGAAGGTGGGATGGGCTCGATGACGCAGCCCCATGACGATGCCGTCCGCGGTCCAGGCGGTGACCTCCAGCTCGGCCGGCAGCGACTCCCGCTCGACCATCAGGGAATGGTAGCGAGTGGCCTCGAAGGGGTCGGGCAGGCCCTGGAAGAGCCCGTCGCCCAGGTGGTGGACCTGGCTCGTCTGGCCGTGCACGGGCCGACCCCGGACGACCCGGCCGCCGAACGCTTCGCCGATGCACTGATGGCCAAGGCAGACGCCCAGGATCGGCAGCCGGCCGCTGAGCTCGCGCACCGCGGCCAGGGAGACGCCGGCCTCCGGGGGGGCGCCCGGCCCGGGCGAGATGACGACCGCGTCGGCCTCCGCCAGCTCACCCACCTCGACCTCGTCGTTGCGGTGCACGGCGGTCTCGGCGCCCAGCTCGGCCAGGTACTGCACCAGGTTGTAGGTGAAGGAGTCGTAGTTGTCGATCACCGCGACCTTCACGGCATCGCCTCCGCCATCTCGACCGCCCGGAACATGGCGCCGGCCTTCTCCAGGGTCTCCTCGTACTCGCGCTCGGGACGGGAGCCGGCCACCACGCCGGCCCCGGCCTGGACGTAGGCCGTCCCCTCGCTGATGACCACCGTCCGCAGCGTGATGGCGAGGTCCAGGTTGCCGCCGAAGCCGACGTAGCCCAGGGCGCCCGCGTACACGCCCCGGCGCTCGGGCTCCAGGCCGGCGATGATTTCCATGGCGCGGATCTTGGGCGCCCCGCTCACGGTCCCGGCCGGGAAGGCCGACCGCAGCGCGTCCAGCGGGCCGCGCCCCTCGGCCAGCGTGCCGGCGACGCTGGAGGAGATGTGCATCACGTGCGAGTAGCGCTCCACCTCCATCAGCCGCTCCACCCGCACGCTGCCCGGGCGGCTGACCCGGCCGGCGTCGTTGCGGCCGAGGTCCACCAGCATCACGTGCTCGGCCCGCTCCTTGGGATCGGCCAGCAGCTCGCGTTCCAGCGCCAGGTCCTCCTCGACGCTGGCCCCCCGGCGACGGGTGCCGGCCAGGGGGCGGGTCTCCAGCCGGCGGCCCTCCACGCGGACCAGGAGCTCGGGCGAGGTGCCGACCACGTGCCGGCCTCCCCCCAGGGACAGGTGGTACATGTACGGGGACGGGTTGACCGTCCGCAGGCAGCGGTAGACGTCGAAGGGGCGCGCGCCCAGCCGCTTTCGGAACCGCTGCGAGAGGACGACCTGAAAGGCGTCGCCGGCCAGGATGTGCTCGCGGGCCGCGTCCACGGCCGCCTCGAAGGCGCCCCGGCTGAGGTTGGACTCCCAGGCCTGGCCGTCCAGCGGCTTGGGCTCCGGCGCCGGCTCCCCGTCCAGCCTGGCCTCCATCTCGTCCAGGCGCCCGAGCGCGTCCTCGTAGCTCTCGCTCCGGGGCCGGTGGCTGGTGAGCAGGATCAGGCGGCGGGTGACGTGGTCGAACACGAGCAGGGACTCCGCCTTGAGAAAGCAGCTCTCGGGCAGCGGCGGCGCCGGGCCGGCGGCCGCCGGCAGCCGCTCGAAGTGCCGAGCCGCCTCATAGCCGAGGTAGCCCACCGCGCCGCCCTGGAAGCGCGGCAAGCCGGGCAGCGGCGCCGGGCGCTCAGAGGCGATCGCCTGCAGCGCGGCCAGGGGGTCGCCGGCGCCCAGGTCCAGCGGCTCCGGCCGGTAGCCGATGAACGAGTAGCGGGCCAGCCGCTCGCCGCCTTCCACGCTCTCGAGCAGGAAGCCGGGGTCGCCGCCCGCGCTGAGCAGCCGGAAGGCACGGACCGGGGTCAGCATGTCGGCCAGGACCTCGCGCACGATCGGGATGACGGCGTAGTCCTGCGCCAGGGCGCGGGCCCCGGCCCGCGAAGGCCTCGTCTCTCTCACCTGATCTGGTCTCCCCTACCCGGCGACTCTCTGCCGGTCGCCGCGGAGGGCAAAGGTTAGCATGGCCGCCGAGATGGCCAGCGGGCAGCCGCTCTCGGTGAGGGCGGTCGACTACCACACCGCCGGGGAGCCGTTCCGCATCCTCACCGGCGGGGTGCCGCCGCTGCCCGGGCGCACGATCCTGGAGAAGCGCGCCTACGCCCGGCGCCACCTCGACCACGTGCGCAAGCTGGTGGTCAACGAGCCGCGGGGGCATGCCGACATGTACGGCTGCTTCGTGACCGAGCCGGAGGACGAGGGAGCCCAGCTGGGGGTCGTGTTCTTCCACAACGCGGGCTACAGCACGGCCTGCGGCCACGGCACCATCGCGCTCGTGACCTGGGCCCTGGAGAGCGGGGTGCTGCCGGCGGTCGAGCCGGTGACCGAGGTGGTGGTGGACGTGCCCTCCGGCCGCCTGCCCTGCACCGCCTTCGTGCGCGGCGCCCGGGTGGCGGCGGTGCGCTTCCGGAACGTGCCCGCCTTCGTCCTCAGCCCCCGGCTGGAGGTGGCGGGCGTCGAGTGCGCGGTCGCCTTCGGCGGGGCCTTCTACGCTCTGCTGCCGGCGGCCGCGGTCGGGCTGCGGGTGAGCTCCGAGCACCTGCCCCGGCTGATCCAGGAGGGAAGGCGCCTGAAGATCGCGGTGGAGTCGGCCTGCGAGGTCGTGCACCCGCTGCAGCCCGAGCTGCGCGGAGTCTACGGGGTGATCTTCACGGAGGGCGACGCCAACGTGACGGTGTTCGCCGACGGCGAGGTCGACCGCTCGCCCTGCGGGAGCGGGACCTCGGCCCGCCTGGCGGTGCTGGACGCCGCCGGGGAGCTGGCGCGGGGGCAGGTCCTCCGCCACCGCAGCATCGTCGGCACCGTGTTCGAGGGCCGGGTGGTCGGGGACGCGGCGGTCGGGGGCCGGCCGGCCGTGGTCACCGAGGTCGAGGGCAGCGCCCACCTGACCGGCCGCCACGAGTTCGTGCTCCAGCCCGAGGACGAGCTGGGCACCGGATTCCTGCTCAGGTGATCCGCCCGGCCCGGGCGTTCGACGTCGAGGCGGTGGGCCGGCTGCTGACCGAGCTCGGGCGTTCCCCCCTGGGTGACGCGACGCGTCATCGCTTCCGGAGCGGGTTCCTGGCGCACCTGCGGCGGCGGGACACCGCCAGCCTGGTGGCGGTCGAGGACGGGCAGGTGGTGGGCTTCTGCTCGCTGGAGTTCCGGCCGCGCCTCAACCGGATGCGGGCGCAGGCCTGGATCCCGGACCTGATCGTGGACCGCGCCGCGCGCGGGCGCGGCCACGGCCGCCAGCTGCTGGAGCGCGCCTTCCAGCTGGCCGGCGAGCGGGGCTGCTGGAGCGTGACCCTGGAGTCGGGGCACCACCGGCAGGAGGCCCACCGCCTGTACATGTCGGCCGGGATGGAGGATGCCGGGGTCTACTTCATCAGGCAGCTGGAGGCGGACGTCTGACCGGGTCTTTCGACGGCTTCGCCGAGGCCTACGAGCGCGCCGCCAGCCTGGAGCCGTCGCCGCTGGACGGCTGGCTGCTCAACCAGCTCCCCCCTCGGGGTGGGCGCGCCCTGGACGCCGGCTGCGGCTCGGGTCGGCACAGCCTATTGCTGGCCGACCGCTTCGACGAGGTGCTGGCGGTCGACATCAGCGCGCCCTTGATCGAGATCGCCCGCCGGCGCCGCCCACACCCGCGGGTCTGCTATCAGGTGCGTGACCTGCTGACTGTCGAAGAACCGCCCTTCGACCTGGTCTTGAGCACCGCCACCCTGCACCATCTGCCCGACCTGGAAGCCGCCCTCAGCCACCTGCGCGGCCTGGTCGCCGGCCGCGGCGCCGCGATCCTGGCCGACGTCGTCTCTTCCTGGACCCCGCCGCGCTGGGCCTACCTCGCCGGCGCCTGGCGCAATTTCCCGGCCGATGTCCTCGGGCTGGGCTGGCGGTCGGCTTCCTGGCTGCGCCGGTTCCGCACCTGCCCCGAATGGCTGGACCACCTGGCCGGCGACAGCTACCTGACTCGCGCGGCCTTCGAGGAGCGCTACGGCGCCCAGTTTGCGGGCGGGCGCTTCGTCCAGCTTGGCAATCTCCACGCCCTCATCTGGCGGCGGGCCGGCTAGGCGCCCTTGTGCTCCGCCTTCATCTGGCGCTTGACGTCGCGCGCCTGCTGCATCGACGCCTCGGAGTCGACGTCGGCCACCGTGTGCCAGTGCGCCGCGTGCTTCTCCCAGCCCGCCGGCCGGACGCCGAACTTCTTGGCCAGGACCGAGACCAGGATCTTGACCTTCATTTCCCCGAAGCCGGGCAGCCGGCCGATCCGGGCGGCCAGCTCGTCACCGTCGCGCGCGTCCTTCCAGACTCGAGCCGCGTCTCCTCCGTACTCGCCGACCACGACCTGGCAGACCGCCTGCACGCGCCGGGCCATGCTGCCCGGGAACCGGTGCAGGGCGGGGCGCTGCCGGAAGACGCGGTCCAGCTCCTCCGGGTCCATCTTCGCGATCCGGTGGGCATCGAGCACACCACCCAGCCGCTGCTTCAGCTCGTAGGGGCCGGAGAAGGCCCTCTCCATGGGGACCTGCTGGTCCAGCACCAGCCCGACCAGGAGCGCCAGCGGATCCTCCTCCAGCAGGCGGTTGGCGGCCTCGTTCCGCGTCCACACGATGGGCACGGGTGAACAATAGCGCCGTGCGGGCCCTGGCCTCGGAAGCCTGGCTGCCGGCCGAGGCGCTGGTGCGCGCGGTGCGCGCGGGCGAGCTCGGCCGCCAGGACATGGTCAAGGCCCACCTGGAGCGCATCCGCCGCCTGGACGCCCGCGTCCACGCCTTCGTCCACGTGGACGAGAAGGCCAGGGCCGCCGGCGGTCCCCTGAGCGGCGCGACGCTGGCGGTCAAGGACAGCCAGCCGGTGGCGGGCATGCCCTGGACCTGGGGCAGCCGCCGCTACCAGGACCGGGTCGCAGAACGCGACGCCGTCCCGGTCGCCCGCGCCCGCGCCGCCGGCGCCGCCGTCCTGGGCAAGGTCAACACGCCGGAGCTGGCCGCGTCGGTCGGCACCGCCAACCAGCTCTTCCCGGCCACCGAGAACCCCTGGCGGCCCGGCTACAGCCCGGGCGGCTCCAGCGGCGGCAGCGGCGCCGCGGTGGCCGCCGGCCTGGCCACGGTCGCCTTCGGCGACGACTTCGGCGGCTCGGTCCGCATCCCCGCCTCCTGCTGCGGCGTGGTCGGGCTGCGCCCCAGCCCGGGCCGGGTGCCCCAGGAGAGGCCGGACCCCGCGCACCTCAACTCCCGCGGCCCGCTGACCCGCACTGTCGGCGACGCCCGCCTCCTGCTGGAGGTGATGGCCGGGGAGCCGGCGCCCCACCTCCGGCGGCGGCCGCTCATGATCGCGGTCGCCCTGGACAGCCCGCTGGGCGTGGATCCGGACTGCCGGGCCGCCGGCGAGCGCGCCGCCGCCGCCCTGGAGGGCGTCGGCCACTCCCTCCGCGAGGTGCCCTGGGACCCGCAGCCGGTGGCCGAGGCCTACCGCATCGTGCGCCGGGCGAGCCTCTCGGTGGAGCCCGGCGACCCCTCCGAGTACGGGCCGGCGGTGGCCGGCTTGATCGCCGAGGGCCGGCGCCTGACGGCGGCCGAGTACTACGCCGCCCACGCCCGCGCCACCGCCGCCGCCTGGCGGCTGAACGACCTCCTGGGCTCCGGCTGCGACGCCATCCTCACTCCCACCCTGGGCCTGTTGCCGATGCCGATCCCGGAGGTGCCCACCTTCCTGGGCGAGGGCTGGGACCGCTACACGCAGTTCGTGCTGCCGGTCAGCTTCTCGGGCCTGCCCGCGATCTCGGTCCCGGCCGGGACCGCGGGCGGGCTGCCGGTCGGGGTCCAGCTGGTCGGCCGCCATCGCCACGAGTGGCGGCTGCTCCAGCTGGCCGAGGAGCTGGAGCGGCTGGACGGCTTCGGCTTCCAGCCGCCGCCCGGCTTCGACTAGCCTTGGGGCGTTGAGAGGTGCCGATGGAGGTGAAGCGATGAAGGCGGAGGCAGAGGTCCAGCTCTCCGAGGCGGAGATCGCGGTCCACTGGCCCGAAGAGGAGTACCACCATCCGGCGCCCAGCTTCATCGGCCAGGCCAACGCCTCCGACCCCGCCATCTTCGAGCGCTTCCGGGAGGAGAACTTCCCGGAGTGCTTCAAGGAGTACGCCGACCTCCTGACCTGGGATCGCTACTGGCACACGACGCTCGACACCAGCCAGGCGCCCTTCTGGAAGTGGTTCGTCGGCGGCCGTTTGAACGCCTCCTTCAACTGCGTCGACCGGCACCTCGACCGGCATCGCAACAAAGCCGCCTTCATCTGGGTGCCGGAGCCGGAGGCCGAGTCCACCCAGGTCATCAGCTACCAGGAGCTCTACAAGCGCGTCAACGAGTTCGCCGCGCTGCTCAGGGACTTCTGCGGGCTGAAGGCGGGCGACCGCGTCACCTTCCACCTGCCGATGGTTCCCGAGCTGCCCGTTTCGATGCTCGCCTGCGCGCGCCTGGGGGTAATCCACTCCGAGGTCTTCGGCGGCTTCAGCGGTGCCGCCTGCGGCGGCCGGATCGCGGACTCCGGCAGCCATGTCCTGGTCACCATGGACGGCTATCACCGGAACGGAGACCTCCTGGATCACAAGGTCAAAGCCGAGGAGGCGATCGCGGAGGCGTCAAAGCAGGGCCAGAAGGTCGACCAGGTGCTGGTCTGGCGGCGCTATCCCGGCCAGTACTCGTCGAAGACGGAGATGGTGAAGGGCAGGGACTTCTTCGTGGACGAGCTCCTCGCCGGCTACCGCGGGAAGATCGTGGAGCCGGTCTCCATGCCCGCCGAGGCGCCGCTCTTCCTGATGTACACCAGCGGCACCACCGCCAAGCCCAAGGGCTGCCA
>DATGVT010000198.1:0-5231 GCA_035300005.1 Candidatus Acidiferrales bacterium | reverse complement strand
CTCGCAGATCGTCGACATGATGGCCGAAACGCTGGTCGGCCTGGACTCCAGCGGCAAGGTGGTGCCACTGCTGGCGGAGTCCTGGACCAACTCCAGCGACGGCCTGACCTACACCTTCACCCTGCACTCGGGCGTCAAGTTCCACGACGGCACCGCCTTCAACGCCGCCGCGGTCAAGTTCAGCGTCGACCGCCTGCTCAGCCCCAAGACGTTCAAGCCCCAGCCGGGCGTCCTGCGTGTGATCAAGGACATCACCGCGGTGGATGACACGCATGTCAGGTTCACACTCAATAGCACCTTCCCGGCCTTCGTCGCCGCCATGACGCAGACCGACGCGGCCATCATCTCGCCGGCCTCGGTGACGGCCCCCGGCAACACGCCGGAGAAGATCACGGTGCCGGTCGGCACCGGCCCCTACAAGTTCATGGAACGGATGGCCAGCGACCACATCACGCTGGCCAGGTTCGACGGCTACTGGGGCCAGAAGCCGAACTACGAGCAGCAGACGATCAAGATCGTGCCCGAGGACCCCAGCCGCGAGGCGCTGGTCCGCGCTGGCCAGGTGGACGTGATCGTCTCCCCGCCGCTCTCCGATCTCCCTGCGCTGGACAAGGATCCCGCGGTCAAGGTCCTGAGGGCGCCCAGCGACCGCACGATCCAGATCATCATCAACACGGTCGACGCGAACGTGCCTCTGCTGCAGAAGCCGGAGGTCCGCCAGGCGCTCAACTACGCGGTCGACAAGGACACCATCATCAAGAGCGTGATGTTCGGGAACGCGGTCGGTCTGGACGCGCCGATGTCGAAGACTCTGTTCGGCTACTGCAGCGTCGGCAGCTATCCCTACGACGTGAGCAAGGCCAAGCAGATGCTGCAGGCCGCGGGCGCGTCGGGGATGAAGGTCAAGCTGGGCGCGCCGACCGGTCGGTACCCACAGGACATCAAGGTCGCCGCCGCGGTGGCCGGCTACCTGCGCGACGCCGGCATCCAGGTCGAGGGCCCGGTGACCAGCGACTGGCCCAGCTACCTGGCGCAGGTCAACGTGCCGCCCGCACAGGCGAAGTTCGACATGCACCTGCTGGGCTGGGCGCCGCCCTACCTGGACGCCTCGCAGCAGATGGAACAGTTCCGGGCCGACCGCATCCCGCCCAAGGGGCTGGAGACGTCCTACTACCACAACCAGAAGGTCGAGGACCTGATCAACAAGGCCAACACCGAGACCGACGCCAACCAGCGGGCGCAGGACTACTGCGCGGCATCCAAGCTGATCTGGAGCGACGCGCCCTGGATCTTCATGTACAACCAGCGCTTCCCGATCGTGTACTCGTCCAAGGTGACCGGCGTCAGCTCGACCCCCAACGAGAAGTTCGTCACCATCCACGCCTCGCCGGCGTAGAAGTCCACGCGTGAGCGGAGGGAGCTCGTCCCCTCCCTCCTCTCCCCGCCAGCGGGGAGGGAGTAGGGCGTGCTGACCTACGTCGCCCGCCGGGTCCTGGTCTCGGTGCCCACCGTTCTGGGGGTGGCGACCGTCATCTTCATCATGGTTCGGCTGCTGCCGGGCGATCCGGCCCGGGTCATGGCCGGGTTGCTGGCCACCGAGGAGGACGTGGCGCGCATCCGCCACCAGCTCGGTCTCGACCAGCCGCTCCTGCTCCAGTACCTGGGCTTCATGGGCCGGCTGCTGCGCGGCGACCTCGGCACCTCCACCCGCACCGGAGACCCCGTGCTGCACGAGATCCTGGTCCGACTCCCGTACACGGCCGAGCTGGCCCTCGTCGCCACGACCATTGCGGTTGTGGTGGGTGTGGCGGCGGGCATCCTGGCCGCCACCCGGCGCAATACATGGATCGACTTGTTCGTCTCCGGCGGCGCCGTGTTCGGCCTCTCGATGCCGGTCTACTGGCTAGGCCTGATGCTGATCATCCTCTTCGCGATCCAGCTCCACGCTCTCCCCGCCGCCGGATCCGAGGATCCGCTGGGGTTCGTGCTGCCGTCCATCACCCTGGCGCTCTTCTCGATCGCGCTGGTGGCGCGGCAGTCGCGCTCCGCCATGCTGGAGGTGCTGGGCCAAGACTACGTGCGCACCGCGCGGGCGAAGGGCGCGGCCCCACGCACGGTCCTGCTCAAGCACGCGCTGCGCAACGCGCTGCTGCCCGTGATCACCGCCATCGGGCTCCAGTTCGGTGCCCTGCTGGGCGGCGCCGTGCTCACCGAGACGGTGTTCAGCTGGCCGGGAATCGGCCGGCTGCTGGTGGACTCCATCTTCAGCCGGGACTACCCCGTGGTGCAGGGCATCGTCTTCCTGCTGGCGGTCGCCTTCATCCTGGTCAACCTGGTGGTCGACCTGCTCTACGCCTATGTCGATCCGCGCATTAGATACAGCTGACACCGGCGCCGTCGCGACGCCGGAGGTCATGATCGGCGGCGCCCGGCCGGGGATCCTGCGCCGCCTGGTCGGCCACCCGAGCGCCGTCTTCGGGCTGACCGTGCTAGGCCTCTACGCCCTGGCCGCGGTCTTCCTGCCCTTACTGGTTCCCTTCAACCCGGCGCACAACAACCTGATCCAGAACTTCCAGCCGCCCTCCACGGCTCACCTCCTGGGCACCGACGACCTCGGCCGGGACGAGCTCCTGATGCTGGTCTACGGCGCGCGCTACACCCTCTATCTGGGCTTCCTGGCCGTCGGCATCGGCTTCGGCTTCGGCGTCCCCATGGGCGCGCTCTCCGGCTACCTGGGAGGCTGGGTCGACCTGGTCGTGCAGCGCTTCACGGACGTGCTGCTGTCATTTCCCGGCATCCTGCTGGCGCTGGCCCTGGTGGCCGGCCTGGGGGTGGGCCTGCGCAACGTGATCATCGCCGTCGGCGTCTCTTCCATCCCTGCCTTCGTCCGGCTCTCGCGGGCTTCGGCGCTCAGCATCCGCGAGCTGCCGTACGTGGAGGCGGCCCGGGCGCTGGGCGTGCCGCCGGCGATGATCCTGGCCCGCCACGTGGTGCCCAACTCGCTGGCGCCGGTCATCGTCCAGGCCACGCTTCAGCTGGGGGCGGCCATCCTGGTCGCGGCCGGGCTCGGGTTCCTGGGCCTGGGCGTGCAGAAGCCGACTCCCGAATGGGGATCCATGCTGGGCGACGCCCGCACCTACATCTTCACGGACGCCAACCTGGCGACCTTCCCCGGGCTGGCCATCTTCGGCGCCGTGCTGGCGTTCAACCTGGTCGGGGACGGGCTGCGGGACGCCCTCGACCCCCGCCTGCGCTAGTCAGCCTGTTCGGAACCCCGGCCAAGCAGCTCCCTGATCTTTCGCGACAGCTCGCCGGGCACGGTCTGCGACTTGAGCAGGTAGAGGGTCGCGCCCAGGCGGAGACCCTGGCGAACCATGTCGGGGTCGCCGTAGTTGGAGAGGACGACGACTGAGACCTCCGCCAGATTGGGGTCGCCCTTCAGGGCGGTCAGCACCTCGAGGCCGTCGATCCCGGGCAGCCGCAGGTCGAGTAGGATCAGGTCCGGCCGCCGCTTCCGGGCCGCCGCCAGGCCGGCCCCGCCCTCGAGGGCCGTGACCACCTCCAGGCCGTCCGCCGCCAGCTGCATCCGGTACATCTCCAGGATCGCCGGATCGTCCTCGATGAAGAGAACCAGCGGCCGGCGGGGGGCCGCCGGGCCGGCGCCCGGCGGCGGCCAGTCGCGGGGCTGGATCCAGAAGCTGAGGCTCATGCTTCGCCCTCCCTGACCGGAACCAGCAGCGTAAAGGTGCTCCCGTGGCCCGGCTGCGAGCGGGCGGTGACGTCACCGCCGTGAAGCCTGGCCAGCTCGCGGGAGAGGTAGAGGCCGAGACCGGTGCCCTGGATGGACCTCGTCTCCGGCTGGTCGATGCGCCCGAAGCGGGTGAAGAGGCGGGTCATGTCGGCGGCCGGGATCCCGACCCCCTTGTCGATCACCTCGACCTTGCCCAGCCTGCGCTCCCGGCCCACCCGGCAGACCACCTCGCCCCCGTGCGGAGAGTACTTGATCGCGTTGCTGATCAGGTTGGTGATCACGGTCCCGATCCGGTCCCTGTCCACCTCGACGGGGACCGGCTGCTCAGAGCCCTCCACCACCAGCTGGTGCCTCTCGTCGGCCAGCGGCCGCATGTTGGCCACCGCCTCCCGCACCAGGTCGCGCAGGTCGGCGTGGACCGGCTTCAGCTCGATCTTGCCCTCCTCCAGGCGGGCGGCGTCGATCATCTGCTCGACCAGTGACTTCATCTCCTCTGTCTTGGCCGCCAGCACAGGGAGCACCGCCTGCAGCTTGTCCGGGACCGGTCCCAGGGCTCCGGCGGCGGCCATCGAGAGGTAGCCGCGCAGCACCGTGATCGGACCGCGCAGCTCGTGCGAGGCGAGGTTCAGGAACTCGCTCTTGGTCTTCTCCAGCGCGGCGATCCGCTCGGTCAGGACGACGCGGTCGAGCCCGGCGGTGACCGCGGCCGCGTAGAGCCGCAGGCGGCCCACCTCGTCGGAGCCGAAGATGGGCGTGAAGCGGCCGGAGCTCACGATCAAGGAGCCTGAGCCGTCGGTGAGCTGGAGGCCGTGCACGATTGCCGCCGGCCCGCCCGGCGGCCCGAAGGCCACCAGCTCCTCGGCGCGGAGCGGCAGCTCCTGTGCCAGCCGCCCAGCCTCCTTCCCGCTCAGCCCCGCGGTCGCGAGCACGTCCCCATCGGCGCCGACGATCAGGCCGGAGTCGCCGCCGGTGAGCCTCAGCGCCCATTCCAGCGCCCGCCGGGCCAGTGTCTCCCGGTCGGGGCTGAACAGCAGCAGGTCCTGGATCGCCTCGCGGAGCGCCTCCTCCTCGGGCTCGCGCCAGAGCCGCCGAAGCCAGGCCGGCGGAGAGAACCCGAACCAGAGCAGGGGGACCGTGACCAGCGCGACCAGCTGGATGGCAATGCGGCTGGGCACGCTGGAGGCCGCTGCGCCTCCGAAGCCGGCGAAGAGCAGCACGGCGACCAGGCCCGCGTAGCCCAGGCTGAGCGCGCGGAGGCGCGCCTTCTGGACCACCGGCCGCCCGATGGATGCGATCCAGAAGCGCAGGGTCGGCTCCGCCACGCAGCCCGACCAGGCCAGGACGAGCGCCAGGATGGCGAGGGTCTGGAGAGCGTCAGGGTGCGTGCCAGGCGGGTTCGGCAGCGTCACCGCCAGCTCGAAAACGGTGACTGCGGCCAGAAGGCCCGCCACCAGCCAGAGGACGTTGGGGCGCAGGGGAA
>DATGVT010000197.1:0-3461 GCA_035300005.1 Candidatus Acidiferrales bacterium | reverse complement strand
GGTGGCGGCGGCACCACGGCGGGGCTCTGGCCCGTGTTCTGCATCGGCGGCAGTGTAACGCCGCCCGTCAGTTCCCCAGCCGGGGGATCAGCGTGAGCGCGAAGACCAGGAAGGCCAGCGCGTTGGTGGGCCGGGTGGGGTAGGTGTAGGGCGCCGGGACCATCGGGGGCGGCGGGGCTGACACGCCGGGATTCTAGGGCTGGGTAGACTCGCCTCCATGCAGCCAACCGCCATCCGGAGGCGCCTGCGCGCGGTTCCCGACGCGCCCGGCGTCTACCTGCTGCGCGACGCCGGCGAGAACGTGATCTACATCGGCAAGGCGCTGCGCCTGCGCGACCGCCTGCGCGCCTACTTCACGGAGGGCTACGCCTACACCAGCCGGGTGGCGGAGCTGCTGCATCGCGTCCACGACTTCGAGTTCGTGGTCTGCGCCAGCGAGGCCGAGGCGCTGGTGCTGGAGAACAACCTGATCAAGCACCACCGGCCGCGCTTCAACATCCGGCTCAAGGACGACAAGAACTACCTCTACCTGAAGCTGCCGGTGACCGAGGACTTCCCGCGGGTGCACTACTCGCGCCGCGTCCAGAAGGACGGCGCGCTCTACTTCGGACCCTATCCGAGCGCCCAGTCCCTGCGCTCGACGGTCAAGAGCCTGCGCCAGCTGCTGCCCTTCCGCACCTGCTCGGACGACATCTTCAAGCAGGGCCGGGTCTGCCTGGACTTCCACATCAAGCGCTGCCCGGGACCCTGCGAGGGACGCATCTCGCGGGACGACTACCAGGCCCGGATCCGGGAGGTGGCGCTGTTCATGGAAGGCCGCTCGGAGGCGGTCATCGGGCGCCTGCGGGAGCGGATGGACGTCGCCGCCGAGCAGCTGGACTTCGAGAACGCGGCCCGCTACCGGGACCAGCTGCACGCGATCCAGCGGCTGGCCGACCGCCAGAAGGTGCTGACGCGATCCAGCGACGACCAGGACCTGATCGCCTACGCCCGTGACGGAGCCGATGTCCAGGTGGTGGTCGCGTACGTGCGCGAGGGCAAGCTGGTCGGGCACGACGGCCACTCGGTCGAGGGGGCCCTCTCGGTGCCGGAGCCGGAGCTGCTGCGGGGCTTCCTGCTCCAGTACTACGGCTCGGCGACCCACTTCCCGCGCACGGTCCTGCTGCCCGGCCCAGTGGAGGAGCCGGACTTGCTGGCGCAGTGGCTCTCGGACCAGCGCGGCGGGCCGGTGACCCTGCTCGTCCCGCGGCGCGGCCCCAAGCGGGCGCTGCTGACGCAGCTGGCGGAGACCGCGGCCGAGGGCCTGAAGCAGCTCCGCATCCAGGCCGACTACGACCGCAGCCGCACCGAGCCCATGCTCTCGGCCCTGGCCGAGGCGCTGGGCCTGGACGCACCCCCGGCCCGGATCGAGTGCTACGACATCTCGAACCTGCAGGGTGAGTCGGCGACCGGCGCCATGGTGGTCTTCGAGGAGGGCCGGCCCGCGAACGAGCAGTACCGGCACTTCAAGATCAAGTGGACTCCGGGCCCGAATGACTTCGCGATGCTGCAGGAGGTGCTCCGCCGTCGCCTCGAGCGGCTGGAGCAGGCTCAGCGCCGCGAGGACGCGGACGGGGCCGGCGACCGGTCCTTCTCCAGCCGCCCGGACCTGATCCTGATCGACGGCGGCCGGGGCCAGCTGGGCGCCGCCCTGGAAGTCCTGGAAGAGCAGGGTTACGCGGACATCCCCGCGCTGGCGCTGGCCAAGGAGCGGGAGGAGCTGTTCGCGCCCGGCCGGCCCAACCCGATCGTGCTCGAGCGCACGTCGCCGGCGCTGTTCCTGGTCCAGCGGGTGCGCGACGAGGCACACCGGTTCGCCATCACCCTGCACCGCAAGGTGAGGGCGCGAAAGGCGCTCTCGTCGCCCCTGGACTCGGTGGAAGGGATCGGCCCGGCCCGCAAGCGGGCGCTGCTGCGCACCTTCGGGTCGGTGCAGGCGATCCGCGAGGCGCCGGTCGAGCAGCTGGTCGCGGCGGGCATCCCAGAGCGGCTGGCACTCCGCGTCAAAGAGACGCTGTGACGCAGCATGTCATCGTCGCCGGACCTGGCGCCGAAGCGGCGGAGCCGGTGTTTCGGAAGGCGGGCGTCAGCGCCAGGTTGCTGCGCGGCCGGGCCGCCGCGGCGCTGCGGGAGGCCGACCGCGCGGGCATCCGCTACACGCTGGTCCACGTCGGCGCCGACGACGGGGAGCCGGAGGGCAGCTATGAGCGCGCCCACCACCGGGTGGGGTTGGAAGAGGTGCCCGCGCTGGCCGAGCAGCTGCGTCCGAGCTCGCGGCGGCTGGTCACCTGCCTGGCCTTCGCCTACAAGAACGGGCTGCCGCCAGACGCCACCTGGGTGGTCGACGTCCGCTTCCTGGACAACCCCTACTGGGTCGAGGAGCTGAAGGAGAAGGACGGCAACCACGACCTGGTCCGCGAGTACGTGCTCCGGCAGCCGGCGGCGGTGGAGCTGCTGGACCGCCTGGAGGCCGTCCTGCGCTGGGCGCTCCCGCTCTACCAGCGCGACCGGCTGACCGTCGCCCTGGGCTGCACGGGCGGCCGGCACCGCTCGGTGGTGGTGGCGCGGGAGCTGGCGCGGCGGCTGGAGGCGATGCCGGACGTCGAGGTCCAGTTCCGGGCGCGCGACCTGCATTGACCCGAACCCTGGTCCTGGGCGGGACCGGGTTCATCGGGGTCGCCGCCTGCAAGGAGCTGATGCGGCGGGGCGTGGAGACCATCGCCGCCAGCCGCAGCGCCCACCCCTACGGGACCTTCACCAGCCACCGCGCCCTGGACCGCACCGACGAGGCGCAGCTGGCCGCGGTGCTGGACGAGGTCCAGCCCGACGTCCTGCTCGACCTGGCCTGCTACCAGCCGGCGGAGATTGCGGGTGTTCAGCGTTGCTTTCGGGGCGGGCGCTACGTGTTCGTCTCCACCGGCAGCGTCTATCCCAACCTGGAGGGGCGGCCGGCGCGCGAAGAGGACTTCCAGCCGCTGGCCGGCGAGCCGCCCTCCGCCGAGCTCGACTACGCCGAGGGCAAGCGCTGGTGCGAGACGCTGCTGGCGCGCAGCCAGGGCCTGAGCTGGACCGTGATCCGGCCGCCGGCGGTGTTCGGCGCCGGCGACCCCACGCTGCGGATCGCCGCCTACCTGCAGCGGGTCGAAGACGGCGGGCCGGTGCTGGTGCCGGAGGAGTCCTACCGGCGGCCGCTGGGGCTGGCCTGGTCGAAGGACGCCGGCTACGGCTGCGCGCTGGCCTGCGACCCCCGGAAGCAGGTCGAGGGGAAGGTCTACAACCTGGGCTTCGACGGCGTGACTCTGGAGGGTCTTGTCGGGGCCATTGCGAGGGCGATGGGGAAGGAGGCGAAGCTGCGGCCGGTGCCTTACGAGACATTGCCCTCCGGCGCCAGTCCTTATGGGCCCGACCCGCGGCGGGCGGCC
>DATGVT010000196.1:0-17324 GCA_035300005.1 Candidatus Acidiferrales bacterium | reverse complement strand
ACGGCGACGCCCGGGATCAAGGTCACCCGTCGCTCGTAGCCCTTGATCAGCAGCGTCTGGCTGCGGTCGCCGGTGATGGAGAGCACGACTTGGTCCCCTTCGTGAACCCGAAGGTGATCCGGGACCAGCTTGCCGCCGCTGACCGTGACCACCAGCGTCTGCGCCGTGGGAGCCGTGCCGCGGTGGAGGCCTGCCACGTAGAGGCCGAGCGCGACGAAGACCAGGAAGAGGCCGGCCATCAATCCCAGCCCGACCAGCCCGCGCCGCCGGTGCAGCCTTCCTGGATGCAGGCCGGGCAGCATGCGGTCGACCCGGCGGTCCCGGATCCCGGGCTCCCTCTCGGTCACCAGGGTAGGTTAGGTCCCCAGGTAGAAGAAGGAAACCGCGACGATGGCGTAGGCGCCCACCAGCTCGGCCCCCTCCAGCCAGTTGCTCCGGCCGTCCAGAGAGACGATGGCCATGATCACGGTGGCGATGGCGACGGCCGCGACCTGGAAGGGGCTGAAGATGAAGTCCATCGGGTGGCCGATCAGCAGGCTGATGAAGACGAGGGCCGGCGCCACGAAGAGGGCGATCTGGGTCGAGCTGCCGATCGAGATCTCGAGGGCGACGTCGATCTTGTCCTTGAGCGCGAAGAGGAGCGCGGAGGAGTGCTCGGCCGCGTTGCCGATGATCGGCACCAGGATCAGACCGACGAACAGCTTGGGCAGTCCGAGGCCGTGCACCGCGGGCTCGAGCGAGCTGACCAGCAGCTCGGACTCGATCCCCACCAGGACGGCGGCGCCCAGCAGCACCAGCACCGCTCGCCGCAGCGACCAGTCCGGGACCTCCCCCTTGCCGGGAGTGCGGAAGAGATGTTCATGGGTGCGGAGCGTGAAGACCAGGGCGGCCCCGTAAAGGGCGATCAGGACCACGGCGACGACGACGCTGATCACCTCCCGCCGGTCGGGGCCCTGCCCCGGGTTGGTGAGCACGAAGAGCGCCGGCATCATCAGACCCATCACCGCCAGCAGCATCGAGGTCGCGTGCACGCCGGCCGCCCTGGAGTTGAAGGTCTGCTCCTTGAACCGCACCCCACCGACCAGGAACGAGAGGCCCAGCACCAGGAGCAGGTTGCCGAGGACGGAGCCGATCAGCGACGCCTTGACGACCTCGAACTCCCCCGCCAGCAGCAGCAGGATCGCGAGGATGAGCTCGGTCAGGTTGCCGAAGGTCGCGTTCAGCAGCCCGCCGACTTTGGGGCCCGCTCGCTTGGCCAGCTCCTCGGTCGAGCGGCCGAGCAGCCCCGCCAGCGGAACGATGGCAAGGGCCGAGCTGACGAAGATGAAGACCTGGTCGCGGTAGAGGATGGCGGCCCCGAGGGAGACCGGCACCAGCACCAGCAGCCAGTCGAGGGAGGGCCGCAGGCCGCCTCGCGTCCGGGTCGCCCGCGCCATCCCGCGCAGGGTAGCTGGGCTCAGGCCAGCTGGGCGAGCATCTCCTCCGGCTCGCTGACCGGCAGCCGGCAGCTGAAGTCCTGGCAGACGTAGGCCGCCGCGCGTCCGTCCAGAGGAGAGCGCCCGGCCAGCAGCGGGACCACCCGCTCCTCCTCGGCGTCGGGCCGGCCGGCGGCCAGGGCGACCCGGGGCAGGTAGCGGCGCCAGAGCTCCTGCAGCAGACGGCTGCGGCCCTCCGGCTCGCCGACCACGGCGACCTCGTGCGCCGGGCCCAGGTAGAGGTCGAGCGCCGCCAGTGCGGTCCCGAAGCCGGTCGGGGCCCGGGCCAGCAGGTCGGCCACCAGGCGCAGGGCGGAGGTTCCGGCGCGCTCGCCGTTCGTGTCTCCGGTCAGGTGGCGCAGCCGGAGCAGCACCTCGGTCGCCGCTGAGTTGCCGCTGGGGACCGCGTTGTCGAAGAGCTCCTTGGGGCGCGCGATCAGCTGCTCCTGGTCGGTGCCGCTCTGGAAGAAGCCGCCGCGATCGGGATCCAGGAACAGGCGCTGGATTTCGGCGGCCAGCCCGCGCGCGGCCTCGATCCAGCGCAGCTCGAAGGTGGACTCGTAGAGGGTCAGGCAGCCCAGCGCCAGCAGCGCGTGGTCGTCCAGGAACCCGGGCCCCCCCGTCTGACCGCGCCGCCAGGAGCGGAGCAGCCGGCCCTCCGGGCTCCGAAGGGTCCCCAGAACGAACGCCGCCGCCGTCTTCGCCGCCTCCAGGTAGCGGGGCTCCTCCAGCGCCCGCCCGGCTTCGGCCAGGGCGGTGACGGCGAGCCCGTTCCAGCCGGCCAGGACCTTGTCGTCGGTGGCCGGCCGCGCCCGCTTCCCGCGAGCCTTCAGCAGCTTCTCGCGCGCCCCCGGCGGCGGCTCACCCGGCTCCGGCGTCCAGAGCACGTTGGTGCCTTCCCAGTTGCCTTCGGGCAGGGCTCCGAAATAACGCGCTGCGTCATCGCCCGCCACCGCCGCCAGCTCTCCGTAGTCCCAGGTGAAGAACTTTCCCTCCACCCCTTCCGAGTCGGCGTCCTGGGCCGAGTGGAAGCCGCCCTCCGGGTCGCGCATCTCAAGGAGCAGGTAGTCCAGCGTCTCCTCGACCGCCCGCCGGTAGCTCTGCTTCCCGGTCAGCTGAAAGGCGTGCAGGTAGACCCGAGCCAGCTGCGCGTTGTCGTAGAGCATCTTCTCGAAGTGGGGGACCAGCCAGCGGCGGTCGGTCGAGTAGCGGTGGAAGCCGCCGCCCAACTGGTCGTAGATCCCGCCCTGGAGCATGCGGTCGAGGGTCACGGTCGCCATCGGCAGCGCGTCCTCGTAGCCGCGGAGGTGGAAGCGCAGGAGCAGCTCCAGGTTCATCGGCTGGGGGAACTTGGGCGCGGCGCCGAAGCCGCCCCACTCAGGGTCGAAGGACCGGCGCAGCGCGCCGTGCGCGACCTGCAGGCTGCGCTCGGTCAGCGGATCCCGGGACGCGGCCAGCCGGGTGCCCGCCTGCAGCGCCCTGGCCACCTGCCGTCCCTGGCCCGCCAGATCCTGACGCCGGTCGCGCCAGCCTTCCGCGATCGCCGCCAGCAGCCTCCTGAAGCCGGGCAGTCCGTGGCGGTCCTCGGGTGGGAAGTAGGTCCCGGCGAAGAACGGCTCTCCCGCCGGCGTCAGGAAGACGGTCATGGGCCAGCCTCCCTGCCCGGTCATCGCCTGCACGGCGTCCATGTAGATGGCGTCCAGGTCCGGCCGCTCCTCGCGGTCGACCTTGACGCTGACGAAGTGCTCGTTCATCAGGCGCGCGGTCTCCTCGTCCTCGAAGGATTCGTGCTCCATGACGTGGCACCAGTGGCAGGCCGCGTAGCCGACCGAGAGCAGGATCGGCTTTTGCTCCCGGCTCGCCTTCTCCAGAGCTTCCGGTCCCCACGGGTACCAGTCGACGGGGTTGTGGGCGTGCTGCAGCAGGTAGGGGCTGGTGGCCGAGCTCAGGCGGTTCGGCATGCCGCGAAGCCTACGCGGCCGGCTGCCGCGACCAGGATGACGGCGAAAACGGCGGTCTCGCCGGCCAGCGCGGCCAGGGGGCCCAGCAGGGCCAGCGACTCCACGGCGGCCGCGGCCGCGGCCAGCACGGCCCAGATCCAGCGGGCCGGCTGGGCGCGCAGGAAGAGCCAGGCCGCCGGCACCAGCAGGGTCAGGTCGTCCAGGTGCACGTAGGGGCTGGCCAGCAGGCCGCCGGCCAGCGCCGCCGAGATGCCCAGCTCGAGCGAGCGGCTGCGCCAGACGGCGGCCAGCGCGGCCAGGGCGACCAGGCCCTCCAGGACCCGTGCCACCGGCAGCGGCAGGAAGTAGGCGAGGGTCAGCTCCTGGTTGGTCGCCAGGCCGCCCGCAAAGCGCAGCCGGTCCAGGTAGGTGGCGGTTCCGTCCGGCCCCAGGCTGGCGAGTGCCGCTGCGGCCAGGAGCGCGGCGGTCACGGCCCAGGCCGCGAATGCGCGCCGGTGACCCAAGAGCAGCAGCGCGAACGGCACCAGCAGCCCCAGCTGGGGCTTGACGGCGGCCACGGCCAGCAGCGCTCCCGCCGGCACCTCGCGTCCGGCCCGGAGCAGGGCCCAGGCGCCGGCCACGGCGGCCACCACCAACAGCGGCGGCTGCCCCAGCTGCAGGCCGTAGGCGACGGGCAGGAAGCCGAGGGCGACCAGCAGCCAGATCGCGCGCGGCCAGCCGCGGCCGGGGGCGAGCAGGAACCAGGTCAGCCCCAGGCAGAGGACCTCGAGCAGGCTCCAGGCCAGGTACCCGGCCTGATAGGGCATCAGCGCGAAGGGGACCGCGAGCCAGGCCAGCGGCGGCGGGCTGATGAAGCGTGCCAGCTGGGCGACGTGGATGCCGGAGCCGAGCGCGTCCAGCTCCTGCTGCTGGAGGCTCAGGTCGTAGAGGCGCGACCACCCGTGGTCGAGGCCCAGCCGGGCAGCGGCGTAGTAGAAGCTGAAGTCGTTGCGGAAGGGATCGGTGAGGTAGCTGAGCAGCCAGAGATAGAGGTCGTAAAGGGCGAACGGGGCGGCGGCGGCGGCGGCGCCGGCCAGGGCGAGGTTGCGCCAGTAGGCGGAAGGAACGCCCAAGCCGAGTAGGTTGTAGCAGGTATGCGCGAGGCCGGCGACCTGCTCAGCCTGCGCGACGGCTCGCGCCTGCACGTACGCGCGATCCAGCCGGCGGACGAGCCGCTCTTGCACGAGGCCTTCGAGCGGATGTCGGAGCGGACCGTGTACTTCCGCTTCTTCTCGCCTCTGAAGCGGCTGCCGGACGAGATGGCCCACCGCCTGGCGGTGGTCGACTACCGCGACCGCTACGCGCTGGTGGCGGTGACGCACAAGCCAGACAAGCGAGAACACATCCTGGGGGTGGCGCGCTACGACCGCGCCGCCGGCACCGACGTGGCCGAGGTGGCCGTGGCCGTCGTGGACGACTTCCAGCGGCAGGGGGTCGGCTCCCAGCTGCTGGTGCGCCTGGCCGAGGTGGCTCGCGCGAACGGCATCCGTGCCTTCAGCCTGGTGGTGCTGCCCGAGAACCAGAGCATGCTCGGCCTGCTCCGCAAGCGAGGCTGGATCCACCGCGCGAAGCTGGTGGGCGGCGCCTACGAGATCACCTTCGAGCTGAGCGGGGTAATCTCGACCGCATGAAGGAGCAGCTCCCGGCCCTGGGCTCGCTCGGCGACCTGGACACCGGCGAGCTGCGGCGCGCGCTGCACCAGGCCTCCGACTGGGCCGCGGGCTACCTGGAAACCCTGCGGGAGAGACCCGTCCTGGCCCAGGTCGAGCCCGGCCAGGTGCGCGCCTCGCTGCCGGTCGCGGCGCCGGCCGAGGGCGAGCCGCTGGGCCAGCTCCTGGCGGACTTCGAGAGGCTGGTGCTGCCCGGCATCACCCACTGGAACCACCCCCGCTTCTTTGCCTACTTCGGCATCACCGGCTCCGCCCCCGGCATCCTGGCCGAGCTCCTGATCGCGACCCTGAACGTCAACGCCATGCTCTGGCGCACCTCGCCGGCGGCGACCGAGGTGGAAGAGGTGGCGACGGGCTGGCTCCGCCAGGCCATGGGCCTGCCGGCGAGCTTCTCGGGCGTGATCAACGACACCGCCTCCTCGAGCACGCTCTACGCGCTGACCGCGGCCCGGGAGGCGGTGCCCGGGCTGGAGGTCCGCAAGCGGGGAATGGCGGGCGCCCGCCTCCGCTATTACACCTCCGAGGAAGCCCACTCCTCGGTCGAGAAGGCCGGCATCGTGCTCGGCGTCGGGCAGCAGAACGTGGTCAAGGTCCCCACCGACTCCGAGTTCCGCATGCAGCCCGATGCCCTCGCGGACTCGATCCGCAGCGACCGCGGGGCTGGTCACACGCCCTTCGCGGTGGTGGCCACGGTGGGCACCACCTCCACCACCTCAATCGATCCGGTGCCCGAGATTGCCGCCATCTGCCGGCGGGAGGGGCTCTGGCTGCACGTGGACGCCGCTTACGGCGGGGCGGCGGCCGTGCTGGAGAGCCACCGCTGGGTGCTGGCCGGCTGCGACCAGGCCGACTCGCTGGTCGTCAATCCCCACAAGTGGCTCTTCACCCCGATCGACTGCAGCGTCCTCTTCTGCCGCCGCGAGGAGGTCCTGCAGCGGGCCTTCAGCCTGGTGCCGGACTACCTGGCCAGCCAGGAGTCGGCGCCGGTGCGCAACCTGATGGACTATGGCAGCTCGCTGGGGCGCCGGTTCCGGGGCCTGAAGCTCTGGTTCGTGCTGCGCGCCTTTGGCGTCGAGGGCGCCCGGGCCCGCATCGCCGCCCACATCGAGATGGCGCAACGGCTGCGTTCGTGGATCGGGTCAGACGGGGACTTCGAGCTGCTGGCGCCGACGCCCTTTTCGACCGTCGTCTTCCGGCACCGCTCCGACGACGCCCGCAACCAGGCCATCGAGGACGCGGTCAACCGCTCGGGCGAGGTCTTCATCTCGCACACCACGGTCCGCGGGCGCTACGCACTGCGGGTCGCCATCGGGAACCTGCGCACGCAGCTCGAGGACGTGCGCCTGGCCTGGGACCTGATCCGCCGCGCCGGCAGCTAGTGGCCTGTAACGACCAGAGCTGGAGCAGGCCGAAGGCTCGGAGACCGGCGTTCCAGGCGACCGGTGCCAAGGCGCGGGTGGCGCAAGGAGGAGCCCACTTGTCAGTGGGTGACAACGCGCGCCGGGCCCCGCAACGCCGGCATCAGCGCCTCTAGGCGCCCGGCCGGCTGGGGCGCCGGATGCTTCAGATCCGGTCGGTACGGGCCACTAACTAGTACTGCTGACCGGCCCAGCGGAACTCGCTGAGCACGTAGTCGAAGCGGCCGCCCTCGGGGATGCCGCTGACGTAGTTCTGGGTGTCGGCGGGGTCGACCGCCAAGACCACCACCGAAACGCCGTTGCGGGTGGCGGCGATGACCGCGAAGCGCACCCGCAGCGCGCGGCCGTTGCTGGTGATGAAGTTGGCTTCAAAGAGCGTGCCGGCCCCGGCCACGTGCCCGATGTGGGCGCCCTTGATGTCACCCACCGCGTGGACACCCTGCCAGCTCGCGGTCGGCAGCCCGGCCGCGAAGTCGGCGACCTGCTGCGCGTCGGACTTGCCCGCCTTGAACCCCACCACCTGAAGCTGTCCGATGTTGCTGGCGACCACCAGGGTGTCCTTCTCCTGCGTCATCGCCTTCCAGTCCGACTCGTAGTCGACGTCGTAGCCGTACTGGCTGCTGTGGTAGGTCGCCGGCTCCGGCAGGCGGGTGCCGATCTGGGGCCCGCAGTTGCGGAGGCAGGGCTTCTGCTCGGGGCTGCTCGCCAGCCGCACGAGCGCGAAGATGCTGATGAAGAGCACGGCCAGCCCGATGACCAGGGCCACCCCCCCAGCCAGGAGGATGAACGGCAGCTTGCCGCTGGCGGCCGGCACCGTGCCCCGGGGCGCGACCGGGTAGTTGTGGGGTGGCGCGGCGTAGTTGACGGGCGGCGCGGCCACGGCGGCCACCGCCGCCACCGGCGGGCCGGCCAGGGGATTGCCGCAGTTGCCGCAGAAGGGGGCGGTGGCCGGATTCGGCCGGCCGCAGCGGCCGCAGAAGCGGGTGGCGACCGCCATCTAGCCCGCCACCTGCTGGCGCCCGGTCTTGGGCGTGGCCGACCGGGCCACCCCGCAGGCCGGGCAGAAGAGCATGGTGGGGACCACCCGGTGGCATTCGGGGCAGGGCGCGTTGGGCCCGATCTCGTGCTCGGCGCCCTCCTCCAGCAGGGCGTGGTGGATGACCAGGCGCAGGTAGAGCATCAGCACCGCGGCGCCCACGATCCAGAGCAGGACGACGACCAGGAGGTCGGAGATCAGGCTGCTGAGCACGCCGAGCGCGATCTGGGACCCGAAGGCGACCAGGATGGAAGCCGGCAGGCCCCAGTGCCAGCCCTCGTGGTAGTGCCGCCGGCGTCCGTGCCTGTAGAGCCAGAGCGAGGCGGTGATCAGGCCTGTGGTGGTGGCGTTGACCAGCGCCACCAGGATCCCCAGCCGGAGCAGGCGTAGGCCCCAGTCCAGGGCCGAGCCGACGCCCACCAGCGGGCCGTCCAGGATCGGCCAGAGCGCGACCAGCATGCTGGCCAGGCTGAAGCCCAGCGCCGAGGCGGCGCCGAAGGTGAGGCCGTCCAGCGTGTCGTCGAAGTGCTCGCGGGTGATCAGCAGCAGCGGCCCGGCCAGCATCAGCGCCTGTGCGATCAGGGGCAGCGCGAACCCCCCCAGCAGGACCGAGGCTCCGACATCCCCGCTGAGGGCGGTCCGGCTCAGCCCGGGACCCACGATCAGCGAGAAGATCAGCCCCAGGCCGGTGCCGACGGCGAAGGTGGCGCCCACCACCTGCCAGGGCTCGTGCTCGTAGATCTCCACCTCGTAGAGGTAGAGGAGGTAGAGCGTCGGCAGCAGGAAGGCGGCCACGGCGGTGGCGGCCGCGAAGAGGTGGAAGCCGGCCAGCAGGATCAGCACCGTGGCGCCCGCGATCAGCGTCCACAGGAAGGCGTGCCCGCGGCGGTGCGGCAGGTGCGGGAAGAGCGTCGTGATCACGTTCAGCTGGTAGACGTGCTCGTGGGGGGCGGCGGCATAGCTGAAGCCGCGCTGGCGGTCGCCCTCCTGGCGCAGCGCCAGGTGCGCACCGCAGTGCCCGCAGTAGTCACCCGAGGGGACGGCGTGCTCGCAGTGGTGGCAGGTGACAAGCGGCAGCCCGCCCTCGACCAGGGTCTCGACGGTGGCCTCGGCCTCGATCGGAGGCTGGCCCGGCTTCCGCGCCGGCCCCGGCTTGGCAGCCGGCCTGGGCTTGGCGGCCGGCTGCGGCGTCGGAGCCGGCCTCGCCTTGGGGGCGGGCGGGGTCTTCGGTACGCGCAGCCGCCGTGGGTAGGGCTTCTCGTCGCTCACTTGCCACCCTGCCGGATGTAGGCCTCGAAGGCCGCCTGCAGGCCCACCGCGTCCAGGCTGCCCCAGCCGGTGCAGTTGTCCCAGTTGGCCGTCGCCGGGTAGGCGAGGTTGTTGCCGGCCGTGACGTCGTGGAACGGGCTGGGCCTCAGCTTGCCCTGGTTCTGGCCCATCCAGTAGAGGGCCGGGTTGGCGAAGCCGATCCGGCGCAGACCTTTCTTCTTCAAGGACTGGTTGACCAGCGCCGCCACGCCCGCCCACAGCGGCGCCGCGGCGGAGGTGCCGCCGATCTGGTGATCCCGGCCCCCGACGATGATGTCCCAGCCGGTGTTGCTGTCCGCCACCCCGGCCACGTCCGGGACCTGGCGGCGCCCGTTGGAGAACTGGTTGTCGGTGCCCGGCCCCTTCTGCCAGTCAGGCCGCGCGTAGAAGGCGCTGATGCCGCCACCCCCGCCCGACTGCTGGATCGGGTTGCCCCAGGCCGCCTCCGCGAAGTAGGTGCCCTCCTTGCTCAGGAAGAGGGTCGTCCCGCCCACGGACGTCACCTGGGGCAGGCCGGACGGGAAGTCGATCGCCGGCGGCTTGGTCTGCCCGCAGTCGTAGGCTCCGGTGTCGCCGGAGGCCACGAAGTGGCTCATGCCCTGGGCCACCGAGCGGTCCATGATCGCGCTGGACTGGTCGCGGATGGAGGCGGGCACGAACAGCTCGCAGGCGCCCAGGCTGTCGCTGATGATCGCGTTCGGGTTCTCGCGCACCATGGCGTCCATCAGCACCGTGCCCTGGTCGAAGCGCGCGGAGCCCGCGTAGACGACCAGCTTGGCCCCCGGGGCTATGGCGTGGATCACCTCCAGGTCGAGCATGGTCTCGCCGTCGGGCTTGCCTGGGTTGAGGGGCGTGCCCCAGGCGGGGTCCTTCCTCAGGGTGACGTCGAATGGCGGCAATCCGAACTTCTGGGCGTAGGCGGCGATGTCGTTGGTGTTGGGGAGGTCTCCAATCTCGGGCATCACGATGACCTCGCCGCTGCCGTCCAGCCCCTGGTCGCGCAGGGCCTTGATGTTGTAGAAGGCGAGCACGTCGTCGGGCGTCAGCCCGCCCGGCCTGATGGTGGCCAGCGAGTGCCGCTGCAGCCTGCCGTAGCTGTCCAGGCCGCCGATGTCAGCGACCACCGGAGCCAGCGCCGCCGGCACCGGCGGGACCCGGTCGGCGGCATAGAAGCGGCTCCCGTCCGCCTCCTGGTAGATCTGGAAGCTGACCCCGAACAAAGCGGCGGCGGCCGGCGCCGGCCCGCCGGCCGTGGCCAGGCTGGCGCCTGGAGTCCAGCCCGCGTTCAGCCCAGCCTGGCTGAGCACGGCCAACGCAGCCCGCACCAGGGCGGGGTCGGGCGAGTAGAGGCGGTCGAACTCGGCGGCGGTGACCGTCCGTCCCTGCTTGAGCAGCTCGGCCAGCTCCTCGGGATGGCGGCCGCGCAAGCCCAGAGTCAGCTCCACCCGCACGTCCTGGCCGGCGACGCCGAGCGCGTGGGCGCGGGCGATCGCCTCCGAGAGGGAGACCGGCGCCGGGGAGGCGGCCGCGACCGGCGGGGCGGGCTGGAGGGCGGCCGGGCGGCTGCCCCGATCGGCCAGCCCGCAGGCCGTGAGCGCGAGCAGGCCAGCGACGAGCAGGACGAGCTGGCGGGACATGGGCGGGCGGGATTTTAGCACCCCTCCCCACCCTCTCCGGAGGGAGGGAATCGGGTCAGACGGTCGCCCGGGCGACCACCTCGTCCAGTTCCGGCAGCTCCAGGCGCAGCCTGGCCTCCAGCTCGGACTCCACGCGGTGGGCCTCGTCCAGCGAGAGCGAGCCCGGCAGCTGCGCCACCACGTGCGCGACCAGCCGCTCGCCGCGCGAGCTCAGCTCGACGTCCCGGCAGGCCAGCACGCCGGGTTGCGTCTCCACCAGCCGGCGCAGCCGGGCGGCCAGGCCGGCCCGCCGCTGGGTGACGTCGGCTCCCGAGACCTCGCCCGGCTCCAGGGGCTCCAGGTGGACGTCGATGCGGGAGGCCTCCGGGATCTCGTCGTGCAGCCTGCGCTCCAGCCCCGCGGTCAGCCCGCTGGCCGACTGCAGGCTCAGCTGCCCGGGCAGCTTGGCGTGCATGCTCAGGTGGAGGGTGCCGTCCCGCTCGCGCTCGACGGTGACGTTGTGGAGGTCGCGGATGCCTCCGTGCCGGGCGGCGGCCGCGTGGACGCGCTCGACCAGGTCGTCGCGCTGGGTCTGGCCCTCGATCACCACGGTCAGCTCCAGGGCCGGCAGCTCGGACTCCACGGCCTGCTGCACGTCTTCGGCCAGGCCCTTGGCCGCCTCCAGCGGGAGCATGCTGGGAGCGGCCACGGTGGCCTCGCCCAGCAGCTGGCGGCCGGAGCGGCGCACCCGCACCGAGCGCACCTCCCGAACCCCGGGCACCCGGCCGATGGTCTGCCGCAGGTGCTCGGCGATGCCGGCCGGGGAGCGGTCCATCAGGATGTCGCCGGAGCGGTAGACGATCGAAGCCGCCGTGCGCGCGATCAGCGCCGCCACCGCCAGGGCGGCCAGGGAGTCGGCGCCCAGGAAGCCAATTCGGACCCCGGCCAGGCCGGCCAGCACGGCCAGTCCCGAGAGAACGTCGGCCAGCCGGTTCTCGGCGTCGGCCTCCAGGGCCGCGCTGCCCTGGGCGCGGCCCACCCAGCGCAGCACGGCGGCCCGGCCCGCCTCCACCAGGATCCCGACCAGCAGCAGGCCGAAGGCGTAGCCGGTCGCCTCCACCCGGGCCGGGGCGCCGACCAGGCGCAGGACCGCCTCCAGGGCGATGAAGACGGCCGCCACCAGCAGCAGCACGCCCTCGGCGAAGGCGGCCAGGTTCTCGGCCCGCCCGTGGCCGTAGGGGTGCTCGCGGTCGGCCGGCTTGCGCGCGGTGCCCACCGCCAGCCAGGTGAAGAACGACGCGAAGAGGTCCAGTGCCGAATGGGCGGCGTCGGAAAGGATGCCCAGGCTGCCGGTCAGCAGGCCCACGACCACCTTGGCCACCAGCAGGACGGCACCCAGGAAGAGGGAGACCAGGGCGACCAGCTGCGGCCGCCGGGTCATAGCTCGACCGGCTGCAGGGGAACGCCCTTCCGCTCCCCCTTCTTCGTCTCCGGCAGGGCGGCGATCAGGCCCAGCCCGAGCACCGGCAGGGCGGACAGGAGCAGCAGCGAGGTCTGCAGCCCGATCGCGTCGGCCAGCGCGCCGAGCAGGCCCGCGGAGATGCCCCCGGCGCCGAACGCGAAGCCGAGGATGATCCCGGAGGCGGTGCCCTGGTGGCGCGGGAGCGCCTCCTGCGCGATCACCACGGTCACGGCGAAGCTGGAGACGACGGCGGCCCCGAGCAGGACCAGCGCCAGGTAGCCCGGCCAGCCGGGCACCAGCACGAAGACAAAGCCGAGGACCGGCTGCACGACGAACGAGCCCAGCAGCTGCCGGCGGCGCCCGAAGCGGTCGGCCAGCGGCCCTCCCAGCAGCGTGCCCAGGGCGCCTGCAAACAGGAAGGCGGAGGTCACCCAGGCGGCGTCGGTCAGCGGCAGCCCGCGGCCGAGGTGCAGGTAGAGAGGGGCCAGCGCCGCGAAGCCGATGGAGACCGCCGAGCGGACCGCCACCACAGCGGTCAGAAGGCCGATCACCGGGCTGAGGGCGGCCCGAAGCGACCCCTTGAGGCTGGCCTCTTCGTGCCCAGGTGCCCGGCCGAAACCGGCTACGGCCGGGGCCAGCAGGAGCGCGACGACGGCCGCCGGCGGCAGCAGCCAGGCCATGCCGCCACGGCCGAGCGCGACCACCAGCGGGGCCATGGCGAAGACGCCCAGAGCGTATCCGGCGTTGCCGCCCACCGAGAAGTAGGACATGCCGGTCGCTCGCCGCCGGCCGGCCGCCTGCCCCGCCCAGCGCGAGGCCTCAGGGTGGAAGGCGGCCACGCCGATGCCGCTCAGCAGCACCGCCAGGACCACCAGCGGATAGCTGGGCGCCAGCCCGGCGAAGGCCATGCCCAGGCCGGCCACCAGGATGCCGCCTGGGATCACCCAGCGGAGGTCGAAGCGGTCGGAGAGCAGCCCGAACAGCGGCTGCAGCACCGACGAGGTGACGGTGGAGACCGTGACCAGCGCGGTGGCCGCGCCGATAGAGAGGCCGAATGAGGCCTTGACCACCGGGATCAGGATCACCACCGCACCCTGGTTGACGTCGGTGATCAGGTGGCCGAGGGAGAGGAGGACCAGCCGGACGAGCTTCACTGCAGCCGCGCGGCGGTCGAGAGCAGCTGTTCCTGGGATCCCAGCGCCACCAGCAGGTCGCCCTCCTGCAGCTCCAGGCCGCCGTTGGGGTTGACGTGCAGGCTGCCGTCCTTCCGGCGCAGCGCCAGGAGCCGGGCGCCGGCGGGGCTGAGGAGCCCGGCCTCCTCCAGGCCCTTGCCGACGGCGGGGCAGCCGCCGGGCACGATCAGCTCCTCGAGCCCGACGTCCGACTCCCCATGACGCAGCGTGTCGAGAACGTCGGCCACCGCGGGCCGCAGCGCCAGCTCGGCCATGCGGTGGCCGGCCATCCGGTAGGGTGAGATGACCCGGTCGGCGCCTGCCAGCTCCAGGCGGCGGATCGAATCCGGCTGCCCGGCCCGGGCGATGATGTAGAGCTTCGGGCTCAGCGCCCGGGCGGCGAGCACGATATAGACGCCGCGCTCGTCGGAGTCGGTGGCCGAGATCAAGCCCCGGGCCCGCTCGATGCCGGCCGCCTGGAGCATCTCCTCGGCGGCGGCATCGCCCTCCACGAACAGGCGCCCGTCCTTGCGCAGCCGGCCCTGCGCCTCAGGGTTGTTCTCGATCACGATGTGGGGGACCTTCTGCTGCTCGAATTCCTGCACGATCTGGGTCCCGATCCGGCCGTAGCCGCAGACGATGAAGTGGTCCCGCAAAGCCTGCAGCCGCCTCTCCACCTGGCGCCGCCTCCTGAACTTGATCACCTCGTCGTCCGTCAGGATCTGAGCGAAGACGCCGAAGGCGTAGAGCATCGTACCGACGCCGCCCACGATCAGGGTCATGGTGAAGGTGCGGCCGGCAGTCGAGAGCGGGTGCACCTCCCCGTAGCCCACCGTGGCGATCGTGGTGATGGTCATGTAGACGGAGTCGAAGAAGGTCCAGCCCTCGATCATTACGTAGCCGAGGGTTCCGTAGGCGAGCACGATCAGGAGCAGGACGCCCGGGAGCCGGAACCGGCGCAGAGGGTTCTGGGCCCTGGTCACTCCCTCAGACCCCGAGGTAGGCCTTGCGCACGCCGGGGTCGGCCGCCAGCTCGGCGGCGGGACCGGAGAGCGCCACCCGGCCGTTCTCCAGCACATAGCCGCGGTGGGCGACCTCCAGGGCGACCAGGACGTCCTGCTCGACCAGGAGCATGGCGGTGCCGTCCCGGTTGATCTCGCCCACCACCTCCATCAGCCGCTCGACCACGTTGGGCGCCAGGCCGAGGGAAAGCTCGTCGATCATCAGCAGCCTCGGGCGGCCCATCAGGCCCCGGCCGAGGGCCACCATCTGCTGCTCGCCCCCGGAGAGGGTTCCGGCGTCACGGTGCAGCTTGTCCTTCAAGGCCGGGAAGTAGCCGAGCACCCGCTCGACGTCCTTTTCGACCTCGGCGTCGCGGCGCAGATAGGCGCCCAGCCGGAGGTTCCTGGCTACGCTCATGGTCGCGAAGAGCCGCCGGCCCTGGGGAACGTGGACGATGCCCGCGCGGACGACCTGTTCCGGCCGGGCGCCGGTCAGGCTTCGGCCGGCGAAGGTCACGCTGCCGCCGGAGGACCGTACGAGACCGCTCAGGGTGGCGAGCAGCGTCGACTTGCCGGCGCCGTTGGCGCCCACCAGGGCCACCAGCTCGCGCTCCTGGATCTCGAGGTCGACCCCGAAGAGGACCGGTCCGGCGCCGTAGCCGGCGACGAGCTCCCGGACCTCCAGCAGCGCCTGCGTCATCTCGCCCGCTGCCTTCTGGCGAAGCGCTCTCCCAGGTAAGCCTCGACGACGCGCGGGTCCACGAGCACGTCCTGCGGCTCGCCCTGGGCCAGCAGCTGGCCGAAGTGCAGCACCACCGCCCGCCGGCAGACGCCGACGATGACGCGCATCACGTGCTCGATGAGGACGATGGTGATTCCGCTCTCGTGCACCCGGCGCACCATCTCCAGTGCCTCGTCCACCTCGACCAGGTTGAGGCCGGCCATGACCTCGTCCAGCAGCAGCAGCCGGGGCTGGGTGGCGAGGGCCCGCGCGACCTCCAGGCGCTTGCGGTCGGGGATGGTCAGGCTCGCCACCGGAAGCGCCGACTTGGCCTGCAGGCCGACCAGTTCCAGGACCTCGTCGGCGCGCTCGAAGGCCTGGCGAGTCGGCAGGTGCGCCTGGTCGCTGCCGAAGAGTGCGCCCACGGCGGCGTTCTCGCGCACGGTCATGGAGGTGAACGGCCGGACCACCTGGAAGGTGCGGCCGATCCCCAGCCGGGCGACGCGGTGGGGCGCCAGGCCGGCGATGGAGGAACCCCGCCAGCGGATGTCGCCGCCGTCGAGCCGGGCGACCCCGGAGACGCAGTTCAGCAGGGTGGTCTTGCCGGCGCCGTTGGGTCCGATGATGCCCAGGACCTCGCCCTCCTCGACGGCGAAGCTGACCTCCGAGAGAGCGCTCACGCCGCCGAAGCGCTTGCTGACCTGCTCCAGCTCGAGAAGCGCGGTCAAATCGAGGTCTCGCGCAGTGAACGGCGGAAGTGGCCGAGGTTGAGCCGGCTGCGCCCGCCGAAGAAGTCGACGACCCCCCGCGGGATGAAGAGAACGGTGGCCGCCAGCAGCACGCCCAGGCCCATCTGGGCGTAGACGGCGACCTCGCCCCGGCCGGCCAGCCCCTGGATCAGCAGCTCGAGGGCGATCGCCCCCGCCACCGGCCCGAACAGGGTGCCGGCGCCGCCCAGCACCGCCATCAGGATCATCTGGACGTTAACTTCGATCGGGAAGACGTTCTCCTGGTTGATGAAGCTGTTCCACTGGGCGAACACGCCGCCGGCCAGGCCCGAGAGGGCGGCTGCGATGACGAAGGCGGCCACCTTGTAAGCGGTGGTGGGGACCCCGATCACGGCCGCCGCCTCCTCGTTCTCGCGGATGGCGAGGAGGCCGTAGCCGAACCGGGTGTGGAGGATGAGCCAGGTCACGCCGATGGCGAGCGCCGCCGCCCCCACCATCAGGTAGTAGAAGAGCAGGTCGGAGCGACGGAGGATGGGCAGGAAGAGCCCGGTGGAGCCGCCCAGGAAGTCGATGTTCTTGACCACCTCGCCCACCGCCACCGAGACGCCCAGGGTGGAGACGGCGAAGTAGTGGCCACGCAGCCTGAGCAGCGGGATCCCGATCAGGGCGGCGAAGGCGGCCGGGGCCAGCGGCGCGGCCAGCAACGCGAAGGCGAAGGGAACGTGCTGCTGCGCGATCAGGGCGCCGGTGGCGTAGGCGCCGAGGCCGAAGAAGGCCACGTTGCCGAAGGCGGCGTAGCCGGCCAGGCCTCCGATGATGTTCCAGCCGGCGGCCAGCACGATGAACATGGCCACATAGGTCAGGATCCGGAGCTGGAGCTTGTTGACCAGCGGGTCGTAGCCGTTGTCCTCCAGCGGCCCGTTGGCCAGAGGTGCCAGCACGACCAGGACGGCTCCCAGGACGAAGGCGAGCAGCAGGATCCGCCGCAGGCGACGCCCGGATTCGAGGGGGACGCTCCTGGGGCTCACGCCAGCCTGCCCAGCAGGCCCTGGGGACGCAGGACCAGCACCAGCACCAGCACCGCGAAGGCGATCGCGTTCGCGTAGCCGGCTCCCAGGTAGGGGGCGGCCTGCCCGAAGACCTCGATCAGGCCGAACAGCAGCCCCCCGACCACGGTCGCCGACACCCGCCCCAGCCCGCCCAGGATCACGACCACAAAGGCCTGCAGGGTGTAGGGCTCGCCGGCGGAGGGGTTGATGGCCTGGATGACGCTGATCAGCCCGCCCGCCACGCCCGCGCAGGCGGCGCCGATGCCGAAGGTGAGCGCGTACACGTGACGGAGGTCGATGCCGACCAGCTGGGCGGCGTCGCGGTCGGCGCCCACGGCCTGGATGGCGGCCCCCGTGCGCGTGCGGTTGAGCAGCACCCAGACCAGAGAGGCCAGGACCAGCGCCACGGCGAGCGCGCCCACGCGGACGTAGGGGATCTGCACCTCACCCAGCGCCAGGCCGCTGCCGGAGTAGGCGGGAGTGACCGAGCGAATGTCGGAGGTGAAGATCGCCAGCAGGAGGTTGACCAGGACCAGATTGATGCCGAAGGTGAGGAGGAAGGTGAAGAGCAGCGGCGCCCGGATGACGCGGTTGATCAGGCCGCGCTGCAGGCCGTAGCCGAGCCCGAAGAGGAGCACGGCGATCACCGGCAGCGAGAGAAAGGGGTC
>DATGVT010000195.1:0-3559 GCA_035300005.1 Candidatus Acidiferrales bacterium | reverse complement strand
GGCCCGATTTGAACTCGATTTACCGAATACTTGGGGCCTGAAAACCCTCACCACCAAGCGCCTCCACCTGCGGGGCTGGCGGCCGGAAGACGAAGCCCCCTTCGCCGCCATCAACGCCGACCCCGAGGTGGCGCGCTACCTCCGCGGCCGGCCCGAGACCGCAGAGGAGACCGCCGCGCTCCTCGAGCGCATCCGTCAGCACTGGCAAAAGTGGGGCTACGGGCTGTGGGCGGTGGAGAGGATCGCCGACCTCCGGTTCATTGGCTTCGTCGGCTTCAGCCACCACGGCTGGTTTCAAGACCGGGTGGAGCTGGGCTGGCGACTCAGTCGTGAGTGCTGGGGCCACGGCCTGGCCACGGAAGGGGCCCAGGCGGCCCTCGCCTATGGCCTCGAGACGCTCGGGCTGGAGCAGATCATCTCCGTCATCCACCGCGACAACGCCGCCTCGAGGCGCGTCGCCGAGAAGATCGGCATGCACCTAGAACGTGAGGCGCAGCACGAAGACCTGCCGATCGTCGTCTACCTCAGAAGGGCTTGAACACCATCAGCCACAAAACCACCAGGAGGCCGGCCACCCCGACCACGAGCAGCTGGCCCGGGCGGGCCCCTGAACGCGCTCCTCCGCAGCTGCAGGGAGGTCCCGGCCGAGAGGCCGTGCGCCATCAGGAACCCGAAGACGCTGGGCAGGTGCAGGAAGAGAACACAGGCGTACACCGCCGGCACTCTAGCGGGCGACACCCCCCTTCCGTCGGAGGAAGGCGACGGAGGCGCCCAGCGTCCACACGTAGAGCGGCAGCAGGGCCAGGGCGGTGACGATCCCATTAGCGGACCAGAAGGCGGCCGGGTCGCTGCCCCCGTAGGCGGAGAAGGCGGCGATCAGGACCAGGACCGCACCGATCCAGCCCACCAGCGCCAGCCAGCGCGGGAGGATCCCGGTGGTCGCGCCCAGGGAGCCGGCCGCGCCCAGGTAGAACGCCATCGGTACCAGAGTCGGGCGATCCCAGCCAGCCCCAGGACGCCCGTCCAGCGGACAACACCCCACGCAGTCATCCTCAGGGCCAGGCCGCGGACCTACTTCTGGTGGGCGTGCTTGGGCAGGTTCCTGTGCAGGTGAGTGGCGTGCTCCTCCAGCTCCAGCACATCCTTGAGCCGCGTGTATGAGTGCTCCAGGTCGCGCTGCATCACCTTCTCGATCAGGGGCCTGGCCACGCCGAGCATGTCCTGGGGTTCCATCTCGATGGTGCCGCGCACGCGGGTGCCCTCGCCCGCCCGCTCGAACTGGTTGTGGTAGGTGATCGACTTGACCGACGGTCCCTGGCCCTGGAAGCCGAAGCCGCGGTTCTTCTCGTAGTCGATGACCTCGCCGTTCAGCTCCACCCGCCGGCCCAGGAAGTTGTGGATCTCGGTCACCCTGGCGCCGTTCCGCAGCGGCTCCCGCTCGTGGTTGACGAGTGTGTGCTGCCACTTCGGGTGGTTCTCGTGGTTCTCGAAGAAGGCGAAGACCTCCTCCAGCGGACGGTCGATGACGACCTCATGCCTGGCACTGATCATGTCCCCGCACCTCCTGGTGCGGCGGCCCTCAAGCTCGGACCGCCGGCATCCACCCCGGCCTCGCGGCCTCGTAGCGCGCGATGGCCTCCTCATGTTCCATCGTCAGCGCGATCTCGTCCAGCCCATTGAGGAGCCGGAAGCGGGCGAAGGGGTCGACCTCAAACTCGGACCGCAACCCCGGGGCGCTGACCGTCTGCGCCTCCAGGTCGACCGAGACCTCCGTCGACGGATGCTGCTCGGCCAGCGCCAGCAGGGTCTCCACCTCGGCCTGGGGCAGCGTCACGGGCAGCAGCCCGATCTTCAGGCAGTTGTTCCGGAAGATGTCGGCCAAGGAGGCCGCGATCACCACCCGGATGCCGGCCTCTAGCAGGGCCCAGCCCGCATGCTCCCGCGACGACCCGCAGCCGAAGTTGGGCCCGGCGACCAGGATCGAAGCGCCCTCGTGCTGGGGCTGATTGAGGACGAACGCGGGGTCCTGGCGCCAGTCGTGGAAGAGGAAGGGACCGAAGCCGGTGCGCTGGATGCGCTTCAGGAACTGCTTGGGGACGATCTGGTCGGTGTCCACGTCGGCCCGGGGCAGCGGCAGCAGCCGACCCCTCCAGCGCACGAACGCGTCCATAGCTAAGCCCCCAACCCGGCAGCCGCCACCTCACGGACGTCGGCCAGATGGCCCGCGATGGCGGCGGCCGCGGCCATGGGCGGGCTCATCAGGTGGGTCCGGCCTCCGGCTCCCTGCCGGCCCTCGAAGTTGCGGTTGCTGGTGGATGCGCAGCGCTCGCCCGGACCCAGGATGTCGGGGTTCATGCCCAGGCACATCGAGCAGCCGGCCTGCCGCCACTCGAACCCGGCAGCCTTGAACACGGCGTCCAGGCCCTCGGCCTCGGCCGCCGCCCGCACTGGCGTGGAGCCGGGCACGACCATCGCCCTCACCCCGGGGTGGACGCGCCGGCCGCGCACCACCGCCGCCGCCGCGCGCAGGTCCTCCAGGCGGGCGTTGGTGCATGAACCGATGAACACCCGGTCCACGCTGATCTCCTGGATCGGGGTGCCCGGGCGCAGCGCCATGTAGCGCAGAGCCCGCTCGTCGGTCTCGGTGCGGGGCTCCGGCACCGAACCGGTCACCGGCACCACCTGGCCGGGGTTGGTGCCCCAGGTGACGTAGGGCTGCAGCTCCCGGGCGGCGATCGAGACGGTGCGGTCGAAGCCCGCGCCGGTATCGCTGGGCAGCGCTCGCCAGCTGGCGAGCGCCTGCTCCCAGGCCCGGCCGCGGGGAGCCATCGGCCGGCGCTCCAGGTACGCGAAGGTGACCTCGTCGGGCGCCACCATCCCGGCCCGCGCCCCAGCCTCGATGGTCATGTTGCAGACCGTCATCCGCCCCTCCATCGAGAGCGAGCGGATCGTGGATCCGCGGTACTCGAGCACATGCCCGGCCCCACCCGACACGCCGAGCCGGCCGATGATGCCCAGCGCGACGTCCTTGGCCGTGACGCCCAGCGGCAGCTCGCCGCTCACCTCGACCGCCAGCTGCCGGGGCCGCTGCTGGGGCAGGCACTGGGTCGCCAGAACGTGCTCGACCTCGGAGGTGCCGATGCCGAACGCCAGCGCGCCGAAGGCCCCGTGGGTGGACGTGTGCGAGTCGCCGCAGACGATCACCAGCCCTGGCTGGGTCAGGCCCAGCTCGGGGCCGATCACGTGCACGATGCCCTGCCTCCGGCTGCCGACGCCGTAGAGGCGGATCCCGGCCCAGCGGCAGTTGTCCTCCAGCGCGCGCATCTGCTGCCGCGAGACCGCATCGGCCGCCCGGACGCCGCCGGCGGTGGGGACGTTGTGGTCCATGGTGGCCAGCGTCAGGTCCGGGCGGCGCACCCGCCGCCCGCTCAGCCGCAGGCCCCCGAAGGCCTGGGGGCTGGTCACCTCGTGGACCAGGTGGAGGTCGACGTAGAGCAGGTCGGGTTCGTTGGCCGCCGAGCGCACGGTGTGGCCTTCCCAGATCTTCTCGGCCAGGGTG
>DATGVT010000194.1:0-8319 GCA_035300005.1 Candidatus Acidiferrales bacterium | reverse complement strand
GTTTTCGTGCATCCGCTGGCCGGTTTCCTGGTCGGGACCGCCGCTTACGTCTTCTATCACCGCTTGGGGCGGTGGCCCGGGCCGGACACGCTGGCCACGGCGCTCCTGGGGGTGCCGCTGGGCCTGGCCTTCTGGCTGCTCCCGGGGGCACCGTCTCTGCTGGGTGTGTCGATCGCCCACGTGGGGGCCACGTGCGGGTTCCTGGGCCCGGGGCCCTGGCTGCTGGCTCGAACCAGCCGGCCGGTGCGATAGTTATTTCAGAGCGCGTCCCAGATGACTCAGGCGGGAGAGGAGAGGCTGCGGGAGGCCTGGGCGCGGCGCCTCAACGCTCGATCGGTCTAAACCTGGCGGCGGCGCACGGCCCAGTAGAAGACGGCGCACAGCGCCAGCAGGTAGACCGCCCAGTAGAGGACGTCCCCCGCCCCCGAGGGCCCCGCCACCGACGCCAGGATGGCCGCCGTTCCAGGCGCCCCGAGTGGCGGCGGCCGCAGCCGGAGCGAGGTCTCGATGATCTCTCGCGCCAACCCGCTGTTGAGCAGGTGGGGCACGATCCAGTAGACGATCTCGATCGGCACCGAGAACAGCGGGTTGTGGATCAGGTGGGCGGCCACGAACGCGTGAAGCGCGACGACCACGTTCATGACCTGGCTGCCGACGAAGCCGATGATCGCCGCCACCACGTTGTTCATGAACGTGCTCAGGATGGCGACGAACACCAGCAGCAGCAGGAGGTTGGCGACCAGGGTCGCCCAGTGCAACCAGAGCACGGCCTCGTGGCCGCCGCCGTTGAGGCTCAGGATCGTGCGCGCGCCCAGGGCCAGGACCACGATCACCCCGACCAGGGCGGCGAAGCCCGCCGCCAGCTTGCCCAGCGCGTAGGCGAGCCGGCCGACGGGCTTGGCGAAGAGGGCGATTGCCGCCCCGCTGTCGAGGTCGTGGTAGACGACCGTCATCCCGATCGCGAGGGCGACCAGGCCGGAAAAGCTGCCGACCAGCCCCGACAGCTGCTGCAGCAGGAAGAGATTCCGCTCCTCGCCGGGCGCCATGTTCGGGATGACCAGCGGCGCCAGCCCGACGCCGATGATGAGCACCAGGCCCACGACCAGCAGCACGAACAGGACCCTGCGCCGTGACATCTCCAGCAGCGAGTAGAGGGTCACGGCCAGCCCGGCGCCGCCCACGTTCACGAGCCTCCTCCCTTCAGGAAGCTGGGCAGGTGCTCGCGCTGGCCGGCCTGGCCCATCAGCTCGATGAAGACCTGCTCCAGGTCCTTGCCCTCCGGCACCACCTCTTCGATCGTGCCTTCCTTCAGGACCCGGCCCCGGTTCAGGATGGCGACCGTGTCGCAGACTCGTTCCACCTCGGAGAGGAGGTGGCTGTTGAGGAGGACGGTGGCGCCGCCTGCCCGCAGCCGGACGATCAGCTCGCGCACGTCCCGGCGGCCCAGCGGGTCGAGGTCGGCGGTCGGCTCGTCCAGGATCAGGAGACGGGGCCGGTTGAGGATGGCCTGGGCCAGGCCCAGCCGCTGCTTCATGCCCTTCGAGAAGTGGCGCACCTGCCGGCGCTCGCCCTGCAGGCCGGCCCACTCCAGCGCCTCCGGGATGCGTTCAGCCCGCTCGGCCGCCGACAGGCCCAGCAGCCGGCCCAGGTAATCCAGCACCTCCTGTGCGCGGAGGAACTTGGGGAAGTCGGGATCCTCGGGGGCGAAGCCCAGCTGGGCCCGGGCCCCGGCCTGCAGCGGATCCTGGCCGAACAGCGAGACGCGGCCCTCGTTGGCGCGCAGCAGGCCGGCCACGATCTTTACGATCGTGGTCTTGCCGGCGCCGTTCGGCCCCAGCAGGCCGAACACGCTGCCCGGCTCCAGCCGGAAGCTGACGCCGTCCACGGCCCAGGGGTCCCGGGCCCGGTAGCGCTTGCGGAGACCCTCCAGCTCGAGGACCGAGGCCCCAGCCACTGACGCGCGCGACTATACATCGGTGCAGTTGACCTCCAGGCAGCGGCGGGTCCTGGTCCTGGCCGGCCTGGCGGTGGCGCTGGCGGGGTTCAACGGCTCGGTCCTGGTGCTGACCCTGCCGGCGGTGGCCGCCGAGTTCTCGGCCTCGGTGCGCGCACTATCCAACCTGGGCTCGGTCCTGGCCCTGGGGGCACTGGGCGCCCTGCCGCTGGCGGCGCTGGCCGACCGCACCGGCCGCCGCCGGCTGGTGGCCCTGGGCACGGCCGGCTTCTCGGCCGGCAGCGTGGTGTCCGCGGTCGCCCCCAGCGTGGCGGTGCTGGCCGGAGCTCGCGTCTTCTCGGTCTGCTTCGAAGCCCTGGTCGGCAGCGTGGCCATCGCGCTGGTGGTGGAGGAGATGCCGCGGGACCGCCGGGGCCTGGCGGTCAGCGTCCTCACCATCGCCGGCGGGGTCGGCGCCGCGCTGGTCACCTTCAGCTACCCGGCGATCGCGCCCCACTGGCGCTGGCTCTACTGGGCGGGCTCGGCCGGGCTGCCGGCTGCGGTGTACCTCTGGCGAGCCCTGCCGGAAGGCTCGACCTGGCTCGCCGCCACCCATGTGCGCACCGGCCTGGCCGTGCTCGGCGAGCGGCCCTGGCAGCGCCGCATCCTGGTCCTGGCCGCGGCCACGGTGCTGGCGGCGGTCCTCCTGGAGCCGGCCGGACTCTTCTACACCCTCTACGCCTCCCGCTCGCTGCACTTCAGCCCGGCCCAGATCAGCGGCGTCACCGTGGCGGCGGGCTTTCTCGGCGGGGGCGCCTTCTACCTGGGCGGCTGGCTTAGCGACCGCGTCGGCCGGCGGTCGCTAGGCGCCAGCCTGCAGGCCGCCACCGCGGTCGCGGCCAGCCTGACCTTCACCGCCGGCGTGGCCGGCTTCTTCGTCGGCAACGTGGCCTGGAGCGCCCTGGCCAGCGCCGCCACCCCGGTGCTGGGCGCCTGGTCGGCGGAGCTGTTCCCGACCCGGGCCCGCGCCACCGCGGAGGCGGTCGGCGGCGTGGCCGGCGCGGTCGGCGGCGTGGCCGGGCTGCAGCTGGTCGGCCTCCTGGAGCCCGGCCTCGGCCTCGGGGTCGGGCTGGCGGTGACCGGGCTCTTCGCGTTCGCTGGAGCGGGCCTTTTGCTGCTGCTGCCGGAGACCCGAGGCGCGCCGCTGCCGGAGTGATCCCGGCGCTCACCGTCGCCGCCCTGGTCCTCCCCCTGGCGCTGGACACCTTCGTGCTGGCCGCCGCGCTGGGGGCCGCCGGGCTCGCCGGCCGCGACCGGCTGCGGCTCAGCCTGGTGCTCAGCGCCTTCGAGGGCGGCATGCCGGTCCTCGGGTTCCTGCTGGGGGCCGCGCTGGCGAACGCGGCCGGAGGGCTCGCCGACTACGCGGGCGCCCTGGTCCTGGTCCTGGTCGGGGTGTGGTTCCTGTGGCCCCGGGCGGACGGCGACGAAGAGCGCCAGGCCCGGCGCCTGCGTTCGGCGCGCGGCTTCGGCCTGCTCGCCCTCGGCCTGAGCATCAGCCTGGACGAGCTGGCGATTGGCTTCGGCGGCGGCCTGCTCCGCCTGCCGCTCGCCCTGCTGGTGGTCCTGATCGCGGCCCAGGCCTTCCTGGCCGCCCAGGCCGGGCTCTGGCTGGGGGCCCGGCTGGCGGCGGAGTCCCGGGAGTGGGCTGAGCGCGGGGCCGGCCTGCTCCTGCTGGCAGCCGCGCTGCTCGTGCTCGTCGAGAGATTCGTCAGCTAGCATCCCCGGCGGTGGAATCGCTCCCGGAGCGGGTCGAGCGCTGGCGGAAGGCGGGCCTGATCGACGCCGCCCAGGCGGGCCGGATCCTGGAGTTCGAGGGCCGGGCGCCGGCCGAGCGCGGCGGCATCTCGGTGGTGGAGGTGATCGCCTACATCGGCTCCCTGGTGGTGCTGGCGGGCCTCGGCTTCCTCTACGGCAGCCAGTTCCAGCTGCTCGGCCCCAGCGGCCGGCTGACCCTGGTCATCCTGGTCACGGTGGCCACCCTGGCCATCGGCCTCCGGATCGCCGCCGGGCAGGCCCGGCCGCCGCTTCGCCGCGCCCGGGCGGTGGCCCTGGCGGTGAGCGTGATCGCCGTCGACTGGCTGGTCATCCAGCTCCAGTACGAGCAGAACCCCCAGGTCTTCAGCCGCGACTGCTGCGACGCCGCCCTGCAGCTGTTCTTCAACTCCTCGCTGGCGGCGACCCTGGCCGCGGCCATCTTCCTGACCTGGACCGGGACCGGGCTCCTGGCCTTCGTCTTCGCCGTCTACGCGGACTCCAGCACCGGCCTGTTCCTCTCCTTCCAGCACGGCAGTCCCGGCTGGCCCGCCGAGGTGCCCTGGCTGGTCGACGTCGCCGTGGTCCTGCTGGCGGCCGAGCGGGCGCGCAGCCGGCGCCGGCGCTGGGCGGCCGAGGTCCTCGCCTACGCCGCCTCCGCCACGCTGGCCCTCTCGCTGATCTCCATCGGCAACGCCTCCGGCCGCCTGGAGATGGAGCTCCTGGGCGGGGTGGCCGGCCTGGCCGCCCTGGCGGCGGCGATCTGGCGCTCCAGCCCCGGCTACGCGATCGGCGGCGGCTTCGGCGTCTTCGGCTTCGTGGTCGACATCGAGGTCCACTACTTCGCCAACAGCCTGGGCTTCGCGGCCATCCTGGTCATCTCGGGACTGGTGCTGCTGGCGATCGCATTCGGCCTCGCCCGCCTCCTGCCCCGCCTGCGGACCGGCCACCAGCCCCTTGCGAACTCGACCCCCGATCGACTAACGTAGGGGCCGAACTCCAGGCGCCAGGTCCCTGCGTGGGAGCTGCCTGTGACTCAACGGTGATCCCAATCCACTCCGCCTCAACTCCGGCTTCAGTCCTATGACCGCGCCCAATCCGGGGGACATCCTGCCGCTCTGGAACCCTGAGATCCCGGGCGAGGAGATCCCGACCGGCCGGCTCGGCATCCGCGTCCGGCCCGACTCCCCCGCCGGCGCCAAGGTGCGCGCCCTGGAGGCCAACGGCGGTGCCGAGCTGCTGCGCCAGATGCTGGAGGAGCACAAGCTCGTCGATGGCATCTATACGGTGTCCAAACCGGACCGGCCGCTGGACTTCATCGGCCAGGTCAAGGACACCCTGATCACGGGCCGCCTGGGCCGCACCCCGCTCGGACTGGCGCTGGAGATCACCGAGTTCCAGCAGATCGAGAAGGAATACGAGATGGAGAAGTCCAAGCTCCGGATCAGCTACCAGGAGCTGCAGCTGGTCCGGGAGTGGGACGGCGACCTGGAGGGCCTGACCGCCATCCAGCTGCGCGAGAAGGCGAAGTCGGCCCCCATCCTCGACTCCACGCTGCGCTTCATCGAGCACCTGCGCGACTTCCGCGAGAAGCTGGCCGAGGCCGCTGTCCGCCGCTACGAGGCGACCGAGCAGTGGATCGAATGCCCCAAGTGCGAGGCCGAGGTGCCCACCTCCAACGGCATCCACTGCCCGAACTGCGGCGAGGACATGCGCGGCGGCGAGTACGTGCGCGCGACCCTGCACCTGGTCGATGACGCGGACGGGCGCATCTACCGCGGCATCGACTCGCTGACGGTGCGCTCGGCCGGCTTCCCCGAGTACCGCGGGATGTCGGTCGACCGCGTGCAGGGTCCCAACCTGCTGGTCAGCTTCCGGCGCTACGACCCGCTGCCCGACGAGGGCGTGGTCCTGCCCACCGCCAGCGTGGAGATGTTCGAGGCCCAGCGCTCGGTCATCCGCCAGCTGCAGATCGGCAGCCCGCGCACCGGCGCCCTGGCCGCCGAGCTGGCCGATCCCGGCTGGCTGGGCTCGCCCCCGCGAGTCACGCTGGACGGCAAGCGCGCCCACCACCTGCCCGACCCCAACGAGGAGCAGGCCGAGGCGGTGGCGCGCGTCATGGGCATGCGGCCGGGCCAGCTCTACCTGATCCAGGGCCCGCCGGGGACCGGCAAGACGACCGCCATCGTGGAGTCCATCCGGCGCATCCTGAGCCGCAACCCGAACGCGTCCATCCTGCTCAGCTCGCACTCCAATGACGCGGTCGACACCGGCCAGGAGCGCCTGCTCGGCTTCTCGCACGTCCGGCAGGCGCGGATCGCGGAGCCGGGCAAGGTGCCGCGCCGGCTGCGGCAGACGCTGGTGGAGGGCGACGACCTGGAGCCCTTCAACTGTGTCGCAGGCACCTGCAACCGGCTGGCCATCGACAGCCGCCTGCGCTTCCGCGTCTTCGACTGGCTGATCCTGGACGAGGCCAACAAGGTGCGCGCCAACGAGGCGCTGGCGCTGATGCCGCTGGCCAAGCGCTGGGTGATGATCGGCGACCTCAACCAGCTGCCCCCCGTGATGGAGGAGGCGGCCGCCAGCTTCAAGATCCAGGGCCCGCTGGACGAGCTGGTGCGGGACGCCAGCTTCTACGGCTGGATCTGGAACCAGGTCCCGGCCGGCTCGCGGATCATGCTGCCGCGGCAGTACCGGATGCGGGAGCCGATCGGGCGCGTGGTGTCCGACCTCTTCTACGAGGGCAAGCTGATCCACGAGGCGCCGCACCAGCGGATGCCGCTGCCCTGGCCCTTCGACCGCGAGCTGGTCTGGGTCGACACCGGCGCCCAGGACGAGTACCGCGACGCGCAGCGGAGCGTGGCCAACGAGTTCGAGGTCGCGCTCTGCAAGGACATCACGACCATCATCCGGCGCCGGGTCCGGAAGGCGAAGCTGGCGGTGATCGCGATGTACAACTCGCAGGTCAACCGCCTGGTCTCGGCGCTGAAGGGCATCGTGCCGCCGGACGACATCGAGTCGGTGGACGCCTTCGAGGGGCGGGAGTCGGACGCCGTCATCCTCTCGCTGGTGCGCTCCAACGACCGGGCCGCGATCGGCTTCCTCAACGACCCCAACCGCGTCAACGTCGCCATCTCCCGGGCCAAGAAGCTGCTGGTCATCGTGGGCGACTCCAAGACCGTGATCGGCGGCGCGCCCGAGCTCTTCGGCCCGCTCTTCGAGCACTGCAAGGAGGACGGCCTGGTGGCCGGCGTGGGCGCGGTGGTGACCGCCTGCCAGCGGGTCGGGATCCGCTCGCAGGTGCAGCGGCTGTCGCGGCCGCGGCGGGGGGAGCGGCGGCGCCGCCGGCGGCGCCGGGACTTCGTCCCCAGCTCGCCCAACGGGGAGCTGGCGCCGGAGGCGGCGGCCGAGGTCGTCACGGAAGCCCCTCCCCAACCCTCCCCGGAAAGCGGGGAGGGTGTGAAAGTCCCCGAGCCCTAGAGGCCGAGCCGAAAATGCCGACGGATCTTCGGCGCCCAGGCGGCCGATCCGGGTGTCAGGGGGCCCGGCGCTTCGTCGTCACGCATCTTCAGATGCGCTCCTCCTATCGCCACCCCTTCCTACGGCTCGGCTCACCTGGCCACCGAATCTCTCGCCGGACTTTCCGGCCCAGCCTCTAGTTGGAGGTCGCCGGCCGGGTCGCGGTCGTGACCGGCGGCGGCAGCGGGATCGGCCGGGCGCTCTGCAACCGCTTCGCGGCCGGGGGCGCGAAGGTGGTGGTGGCCGACATCGACGGCGCCGCCGCGCGGCGGGTGGCCTCCGAGGTGGGCGGCCTGCCGGTGACGGCCGATGTCAGCCGCGAGGCCGCGGTCAAGGACGTGGTCGCCCGCACGCTCGCCGAGCACGGCCGGCTGGACGTCTTCTGCTCCAACGCCGGCATCGCGGTCGGGGGCGGCCCCGAGGCGCCCGACGCCGACTGGCAGCGGATCTGGGAGGTCAACGTCCTGGCCCACGTCTTGGTCGCCCGCCACGCGCTGCCGCACCTGCTGGCGCATGGGGAGGGCTACCTGCTCGGCACCGTCTCGGCGGCGGGGCTGCTAAACCATGTCCTGGCGGCGCCCTACGGCGTGACCAAGGCGGCGGCGCTCAGCCTCTTCGAGTGGCTCAGCATCGCCCACGGCGACCATGGCCTCCACGTCTCCTGCCTCTGCCCGCAGGGCGTACGCACGCCAATGCTGGCGGCCGACCCCAGCGGCTTCCTGGACGCTGGGGCGCTGGAGCCGGAGCAGGTGGCGGAGGTGGTCGTTGAGGGCATGCGCGCCGAACGCTTCCTGATCCTGCCCCACCCCCAGGTGGCGGAGTACTTCCAGCGCAAGGCCGCCGACTACGACCGCTGGCTGCGCGGGATGCGGCGGCTGCGGGGCCGGATTCTTGGCCAGTAATCGGCTTGACCCGCGTCCCCTCCCTACCCTCCCCACAAGTGGGGAGGGAATAGAGACCATAGTGTTCGACCTCGACGACACGCTCCTCGCCAGCGCCCGGGCGCGGCAGCGCGCCCGCCGCCTGCTGCGGCGCTACGGCGTCGACCCTCGCCG
>DATGVT010000193.1:0-3362 GCA_035300005.1 Candidatus Acidiferrales bacterium | reverse complement strand
AACGCTGTACGGGGAGGCCGGCTTGACGGTGACGGGAATCCCGTGCTGCCGGGCATACGCGATCTCCTCCTCGCGGGTCATCGCCATGCCATCCCGTAAGGGAGCGAGGACGCGCAGCTTGGGCGCCAGGGCCTGGACGGCGACGTCGAAGCGCACCTGGTCGTTGCCCTTGCCTGTCGATCCATGCGCCACCCAGGTCGCGCCTTCCTCCCGGGCCACCTCGACCAACCGCGCGGCGATCAGGGGCCGGCCCAGCGCGGTAGCCAGCGGGTACTGATCCTGGTATAGCGCCCCGGCCCGCAGCGCCCGCCAGCAGAACCGCTCGAGGAAGGCACGCCGCTGATCTTCGAACCGCGTTGCGATCGCGCCCGCGGCCAGGGCCCGCTGCCGGATGGCTTCCAGGTCAAGCTGTCCACCCAGGTCTACCGTCAAGGTGATCACATCGAACCCGCGCATCTCTTGCAGCCACCTCGCGGCCACTGACGTGTCCAGCCCGCCGGAGTACGCCAGGACGATCTTTTCAGCCATGGGGTTCAGTCCTCCGGGTCCACGTACGCACCCAGGCGGGCCAGCCGCTGGGCCACCGATTCATATCCGCCCTTCTTCCCGTTCAGGGCCACGAAGATGGTGTCGTCGCCGGCCACCGTGCCCACCATCTCGGGCCAGGCGGTCGCATCGAGAGCCGAGGCCAGCGTGTGCGCCGAGCCTGGGAGCGTCACCAACACCGCCAGTCCCTGGCCGCGCTTTACGGTCAGCGGCAGGTCACGCAAGAGGCGCCGCAGCCGGTCCTCGCGTCCGGCCTGTGAGGCCACGCCGAGTCCGTTTTCCGGCTGAACGTAGTGGCTGTCCGGTCCGGCGACTCGTACCAGCCCCAGCTCGGCGATATCGCGCGACACGGTGGCCTGGGTCGCCTCCAGTCCCGACCGGTGGAGCTGTCGCACCAGCTCGTCCTGGGTCGCAATCTGGCGCTTGCGGATCAGCGCCAGGATGGCTTCCTGCCGCTTCTGCTTACCCACGGGCCAGGGCTTCCTTGACGCGGGCGGGCGCCGTCCCGCCCACGACTGCGCGCGCATTGAGGGCGGCCTCCAGGGTCAGGCTCTCAAACAGGTCCGCCTCAAAGAGGGGCGAAAATGTCTGCCACTCCTTCATGGTCAGGCGCCCCAGAGGCCGGCCCTCTTTGATCGCGAAGGCAACGGCCCGCCCGACCAGGCGATGGGCCTCCCGGAAGGGCAGCCCGCGACGGGTCAGGTAGTCGGCGGCCTCGGTGGCCAGCGTGTATCCCTCCACCGCGGCGGCCCGCATCCGGGCGGCATCGAACCGGATCCCTCTGACCAGGCGGCTCGTGACCGCCAGCGCCGCGAGCGTGGTGTCCACGCCGTCGAACACAGCCTCCTTGTCCTCTTGCAGGTCGCGGTTGTAGGCGAGCGGGAGGCCTTTCATCACCATCAGGAGAGCCACCAGATCGCCAGTGACCCGCCCGGTCTTGGCGCGCACCAGTTCCGCGGCGCAGGGGTTCTTCTTGTTCGGCATCATCGAGCTGCCGCTCGCCAGAGCGTCCGGCAGTTCGGCAAAGCCGAACTCCGTGGTGGTCCAGAGGACGATCTCGCCGTTGAGCCGCGAGAGGTGGATCATCAGGATGGACAGCGCGGCCAGCAGCTCTAGGGCGAAATCACGGTCGGAGACGGCATCCAGGGAATTCGCCGTTGGCCGGCTGAACCCAAGATCCCGGGCCAGCGCGTCGCGGTCGATAGCTACCCCGCTGCCGGCCAGCGCGCCGGCGCCCAGTGGCGACTCATCGGCCCGCCGGGCGGCATCCGCGAGGCGCCCGCGGTCGCGCCGCAGCATCTCCACGTAGGCCAGCAGGTGATGCGCGAGCAGGACGGGCTGGGCGCGCTGGGTATGCGTGTAGCCCGGCATCACGACGTCTAGGTGCTCGGCGGCTCGCGTCATCAACGCGTGCTCCAACTCGGTGACCCCGCCGATGAGCTCCGCAGCGGCACGCCGAACGTACAGGCGAAGGTCGACCGCTACCTGGTCATTGCGGCTGCGGCCCGTGTGCAGCTTGCCGCCCACCGGGCCGATCTTCTCGATCAGCCTCGCCTCGATGGCCATGTGAATGTCCTCGCCGTCCTCGGGCAGCGTCTGCCCCGCCTCCAGCTCGCCGAGGATCTCCTGGAGACCGCGGTCGATGGCTGTCCCCTCGTCCCTCGTCAAGACACCGGCGGCGACCAGGGCTCCGGCGTAGGCTCGACTTCCCCCGATGTCCTCGCGGAAGAGCCGGTGGTCAACCGGGAGCGAACGAAGGAAACGGTCGACCAGCGGGTCGGGCTCCTCCCCGAATCGGCCGCCCCAGGGCTGGGTGCTCACCGGCTTGCCTTAGACGGCTGCCAGCTTTGCCTGCCGCTTGGCCAGCACTTCCCAGGGCAGTCCCCCGATCTGGGCCGCCGGTCCGCAGAGCTGCTGGTTGAAGCTCCGGCTCTGGAGGCCGCGGATCTCGGGGAAGAAGAGGGCATAGTCGCTCTTCCGGCGCTTGAGATCGATCGTCCCCTTAAAGAGGTCCGCAGTAACGGTTCCATTGACGACTTGCTGGGTCGTGGCGATGAACGCATCCAGCGCGTCCTTCAGGGGATGGAACCAGGCCCCGTGATAGACGAGGTAGGCCCACTGGCGATCGACGTCGGCCTTGTACTGGACCTCCTCCTTGGTCAGGCAAAACTGCTCCAGATCCTGGTGGAGCTTGAGCAGCACGAACGCGGCGGGCGCTTCGTACAGCTCGCGGGACTTGAGGCCCATGATCCCGTCCTCGAAGATGTCGATCTTCCCGATTCCGTGCTGGCCGGCCAGCACGTTGAGCTCGCCGATCAACGCCTGGAGGCCCATGGGCTTGCCATTCAGCGCGACCGGCACGCCCTGCTCGAAGGTCACCGCGACTTCGGTCGGCGTTTCGGGCGCCTGGGTCAGCGGCTTCCACCAGATCCAGGCGCTATCCGGGACTTCTTGCTGGAGGCGGATGGCACCCGAGGCCAGGCTCCGGCACCACAGCGTCTTGTCGTCGCCGCCCTGCATCACCTCGGTGACCGGGATGCCGAGCTCCCTGCAGATCTCTTCTTCCTCGTCGCGAGTCAGGTCGAAGTCGCGGACCGGGACCACGATTTCGAACTGGGGGGCGAAGAGCTTGAAGACGTTGTGCATCCGGTACTGGTCGTTGCCCTTGCCGCTGCTGCCTTCCATGATCGCGTCGCAGCCGCGGTCGAGCGCCAGCTGTGCCACCTTTTTGGCGATCAGCTGGCGGGTCATGGATGTGGAAACGGGGTAGCCCTCGTAACTCGAGTTGGCCTGGATCGCTTTAGGTAGCCACTGGG